>JACRCA010000339.1 GCA_016234425.1 Deltaproteobacteria bacterium
AGGTGTCATTGCGAGCCCAAAGGGCGTGGCAATCCAACGAAGTTGTTGCGAGGGCGAAGCCCGTGGCAATCTCAAGAGTTCCCTCGCTTCACTCGGGACCGGGCTTCGTCAGCCCGCGTTTCGCGGGACTCCTCGCAATGACTCGTGGGGGCATATGTAAACTATAATATGCTCCACGTAATAATTTGGAGAAGATCCAAATTTAAAGAAATTGAACATTAGTAGTGCAGCGAATTATCAGTTTTCAGCCAACTCCAGCCTATTGTCCGCTCTAGGATATCTTCCGATAGAGATCTTGAGTGGCGCTTTGGACTAACCGACCATAGGGAGATCCTTCGCGGGTGAGCCGGTTAAGAACTTTCATCAGCGGGTAGGCAGGCTCCACATCGCGGGCCCCAACACCCACTGGGGTAAACTCTGACCCCTGGGCTCGCCAGATACGGGCGTTGATTTGGTCGAGGCGGAGGCGAACCTCTCGGAACCCCGGCTGGTCATAGACATCTTCCAATGCCGCAATGCCACCCGAGTTGAGGGTTACCTTTAAGCCCACCTGGAGCCCCCGGCTGCGCACCGTGGCTATGGCCGCAGAAAGGGGTTTGGGAAGCAGCATCATATAGTGGGAACCGCGTTCGTCTCCCTGGGTCATGTAAAACCCGGTCTGCATGTAGTCAAAGATGGGATTGACCAGTTCTTCCACCCCCAGGAGAACAGGATCATCTTTCCCCACATATTCCCCACCGGTAATGAGCGCGAGCTTCTCCGTAGAAGCAGCCAGTAAAATATCCTGGATGGCTGCTTCGACGGCCTCCCTGTTGGCGATACTCTGGGGCAATGACCATACCCGCTTCACGTTAAAAAGATTGGTCGCTCCCAACAGGGTCGCAATGTCATCGCGATGCGCTCGAGCATCCAGAAAGATGCGCGCATGGTTGTGAACGTCGAAAATCTCATAGGCCAGACTTTGGCCATACCGCGACCGGAATTGCTCCTGCACCAGTGCTCTTTCAACTGCGTGGTAGACCGGAACGTTAAAAGCAGCGGGCCCGGCTTTGTCGGCAGCCAGCAGCCCTACCCTGCACGTGCCTTTCAGGGGCAACTCCGCAAAACCCGGCCCCTGACCTGTGACATTCCCGGCGAATGGCTTCAAAATTTCCACAGAGCCACGGCCTCGTTTCCAGCTCACCTGTTCATCGCGGATTTTTTCCAGGTAGGAAATTTCGGGCGCAGGCATGTGCTCTTCCAGCAACTTGACAAACCGGTCGCTGGGTTCGGCCAGATCATCTACTTTCTTGCCTTTGGTGGCCGGGCCGATCTTCAGATCCTGAGCCAGGCCATAAGGTTTATACCCGATCAGCTCCGTCACCCATACCATGCGCCAGAATGTCCGAAAAGCGAGCAGGTGAATTTCATTGGCATCCACCCCCCGATGGTGGGACATCAGGAGGTGGACGTCATCGCCCACGGAAAAAACGCGAAAGCTGCGGACGAGCAGGTTCTCGCGGGCCTCTTGCAGGCTGGCTCGGCCCACCCCCTCGAAGAGGGTGGTTGGTGAAGTGTGCCCTACTTTGCCGCCGGCATCGGCCTTGATATCCGATATGGTTTCTCCTTGGGAATGCTCATTTGCCCTGGCAATTAAGGGGTCAATCTCTCCCGTTTCCACGGAGGGAATGTTTTTGAATAGGCCATGCAAACGCTCAGCCCTGGCCCGGGCGCGCCGCTCCGCCTCTTCCGCCGTCACATAAGGCTGAAACTCTCCATGCTGCAGCATGGGCTGAATAAACTCGCGAGCTTCCTTTTGCAGCCACTCTGTCTGGACGCGATCCTGAGCAAATACATCAATGACGTCATGCTCCGGCGGGATGCGGCCATGGCCGTAGGACTGATAGCTGTACGCGACCAGTTTAGCTGTACCTTGCTCCTCAGTCGCGGTGCGAGCCTCGGCCATCGTAACAGGCATTACCCCTACATGATAACCGCCCCCAGAGCCACCTATGGTAAAGTGAAAGTCCCCCCCCAGGTTGAACTGAGCTTCCCCCACTGCTGGCAGGCCGCTCTGCAGGCGAATGATGACGACCGGATTCTCCACCGGAATGCCGGCAAGAGCCGGTTCGACAGAGACTACGGCCACAGGTTCGTGCCGGGTGGCCTGCAAATTTAACCCATCAGAAACAAACCGACCTCTTACCGCATAGATCGCGCTCAGCACCCATTCAGCAGGATTAGCGATCATCGAGAGCAGCTCGCCCCAGTCGCCCACCTGCTCACGTTCAAACTCGAGCGGCTCTTTCAAGAAAGGATAGATCAGAAAAAGCCTTTCCTCTTCCGGGCGGTCGCCGAACGAAAAAAGTCGCCGCTGCGCCCTTCCAGCCAGCAGGTCATGGGCATTTTCCACAATCGCCATAAAGCGCGTGCCATCCAGCCTCTGATGAGATCCTTTGTCAGGATGAAAGAACAGGTCAAAGAGCATGCGGTTGAAAGAGCCAACCCCGCCATTAATCAGTTTGGCAATGAAAATCGGCTCAGCCCCCCGCTCGGTAAAGGGAAACTCCACTGGACGCAAGTGCAACGAAGCGATGCGCTGCGCAGTGCTGAGCTGGAGAAAATTCTGACCATCGATGGGTCGATACCAGCCAGCTTCGGCCGCTCGGGCGAAGGCTACGGCCGCGGCCTCATAGGCAAGGTTGTGGACCCTGGGATGGTGTAAGCCCTGTCCGAGAGTGTTCACTTGCAAGTGCAGATCGTGACCGAAAGCGTACACCCGGAAGTCTTGAATATCCCCGTTCTTCCTTGCTTTGTCCAGGACCGCTTCCCCCGCTTCGACCACTTCCTGCGGTATGCTGGATAACCCGCCAAGCCAGCGAACCAGGTTGGCGCTGATGATCGTAATCGTCGCCCGCTTGGCGATTCGCTCGCGCTCCTTAGCTAAAAACTCCTCCCGGGTCATGGCCTTCCTCCTTTCTTACGATCTATCTTTGCACTCCGGTAGTTCTTGAACGGTCCGGCATTGGCAACGGGCCTGAAATCGCGCCCTCCTCCACTTACCACACCTTAGCATAAAAAGAAACCTCTTGTTAAGGGTTTTGATTTCCGTCCCCTTTATTCCTCCGCTCTACCCTTGCTTTTCTCCAGCAACCGGAGTAATCTGCTTAAGAAGGCTTCGATAATGCCACGCGAAGGAGAGGAGCGCTCGATGGTTGAAAAAGTATTCCCGAACATTTTCCGGATGGAAATTCCTCTTCCGGCCAGTCCCTTAAAAGCCATTAACTCGTATGTAATCAAGGGAGAGGGCCGGTTCCTCATGATCGATACCGGAATGAATCGGGAGGAGTGCATGGAGGCCATGCAGTCCTCCCTGCAGAAACTGGAAGTCGATTTGAGGCGGACAGATTTTTTTATCACCCACCTCCATGCTGACCATTTTGGGCTCGTTTCCGAGCTGACCAGGGATTCGTCCAAGGTCTATTTTAACGAACCGGACGCCCAAGTCCTTAGAGACCCAAACCACTGGGAAAAGATGGTTGCTTTTGGTTTGGTGAATGGATTCCCGGAATCTGACTTGAAGGCCGCCCTCATGAAGCACCCCGGGCGCAGGTATCACGCCAGAGGTCCCCTGGATTTATGCTTCCTGAAAGAAGGAGATCGGATTCAAATCGGAGAGTATGCCTTCCTTTGTGTAGAGACTCCCGGTCATACCCAGGGCCACATGTGTCTTTATGAGCCGAAGGCAAAGATCTTTTTCTCCGGAGACCATATCCTGGACACCATTACCCCCAATATTTCATTATGGTCTGACAACGTCGACCCCCTGCAACAATACCTGCAAAGCCTGGATAAAATCGATGCCTATGACATCGAGCGGGTGCTTCCGGGACACCGCCACCCTTTCGAACATCACCGCCGGAGAATCGCGGAACTGAAAAAGCACCATGAGGTAAGGACCGAAGAGGTTTTGGCCATCCTGCAAAAGGGCAGGCAAACTGCTTACCAAGTAGCCTCGCAGATGACCTGGGACATCGACTGTGAAATGTGGGAAGATTTCCCCCTTCCCCAGAAGTGGTTTGCTTCCGGAGAGGCTCTAGCCCACCTTAGATACCTTGAGGGCCGGGGGCGAGTAAGAAGGGAACTACAGGAAGGAAAAGTCTTGTTTTCCCAGCTTGAGGGCCTTCGCCAGTAAAAATGGGTCGTGGGGAAACTGGCTTTAAGAGCCTGGAGAGAAAAATAGACTTTACCAAGAGGGTGGGTAAAAGCAATCCTTTCCTTCTTTTTTGGCCATCAGCAGGTTATGATCTGCCCGAATGATTAGCTCGCCTTTATTGCTCGCGTCCGTGGGATAACTGGCCAGGCCGATACTCAGGGTCAATCCTACCTCCAGGGTGCTGTCATAGATCTGAACCTTCGACTTTCTCACTTTAGTCAACAAGCGCTTGGCTAAATGGATGGCGTTCTTTCCACTGGTTTCAGGGGTAATGATGGCGAACTCCTCCCCCCATAGCGGTAGATATGATCTATCCGTCGACAATTCTCCCGCAGCAGATTGGCAATATGCTGCAGGGCCTGATCCCCAGCCGGATGGCCGTAGGCATCGTTGAACTGCTTGAAATTGTCGATATCCACCATCAGCAAACTCAGGGGCTGGTTATACCGGATGGCGGGAGCCATCTCTTGATTCAGAAGTTCATGGAAGTGACGGTGATTGTACAGGTCGGTAAGGCCGTCGCGAATGGAAAGGTACTGGTAGAATTCTCGCTTCTTCCTCTCCGCGAACAAAAGCTCTCGAGTCTCCAGGATACTTCTCTGCCGTTCTATGGTTTCGTTGATGTACTTCATCATTTGGTCATTCTGAATGGGTTTCAGTAAATAAGCACTGGCTCCGGCATTCAAGGCATCTACAGAATCCTGTAACGAGGGATTTCCCGTTATGAAGATCAGCGAAGTATCCGGATGGATTCCCTTCATCACCCTTAAAAGATCCAGTCCTTTCATATCGGGAAGTTCAACTTCCATCACGGCAATGTTATAGAAAAATTCCTTAGCCATATTGATAGCCTGTTTTCCATTATGGGCCACCTCCGTGAAATAACCGGCTTCCTGGAAGGTATCGGCCAAGGGCTGATAAATTTCCGCATTCTTTTCCACGATCAGGATATGCACCCTCTTTTTCTGACTTCTGCTATCCTGCATCTTAGCCCCCGGGATAATCCAACCGAAGTTAAAGTATAATAAATTTACACTTTTTATTGAAAAAATCAAATTATTTTGTATAAGAAGGGTCGACTCAACCCCCTTTCCAGCAGAGCATTTCATGAGGTTGTGGTAAAATAATTGGACTGGAGTGAAAAATTTCAACGAGGGGATAAAAAGGAGTAAGCAGAAATGGCCAAGCGGGAGTACGTCTTCAAATACGGTAAAGGCCAGGTTCATTTTGCCCTGGAACCAGTGCTGGTTCAGGCCGAGTTGATGATCAAGGATTATCCGCCGATCAAAGACCCGGCAGCAGCGATCTTAGAAGCTATCCGTCACCCCATTCACTCCAAGCCACTCCGGGAAATTGTAAAACCCGCACAGACTGTGGCCTTTATTGTCAACGACACCACCCGGGTAGCGAACAGTGAGGTGTTCTTGCCGATCTTAATGGACGAATTGAACG
>JACRCA010000337.1 GCA_016234425.1 Deltaproteobacteria bacterium
AAAAGGTAACCCTCACCACCCATTCCGGGACCCATCTGGATGCCCCTTGGCACTACGCCCCCATCTCTGAAGGGAAGAAGGCCAAGACCATCGACCAAATTCCCTTAGAATGGTGTTATGGGAATGGGGTAGTGCTCGATTTTCGTCGAAAGAAGGATGGGGCCTTGATCACCATCGAGGATTTAGAAAAAGCTCTCAAGAAAATTCGCTACCGGATCAAGCCCCGGGATATTGTTCTGATCATGACGGGAGCAGACCGCTACTGGGGAAAGCCGGAGTACCTGGTGAAAGGCTGCGGAATGGGCAGGGAGTCGACTCTGTGGCTTTTAGAGCAGGGTGTGAAAGTCGTGGGAATTGATGCCTGGAGCTGGGATCGTCCCCTTCCCTTCCTTAAGAACGAATTTATGGAGAAAAAGGATGCCACCATTCTCTGGGCCGCACATTTCGCCGGGATAGAGAAGGAATACCTGCATATCGAGAAGATGGCCAATCTAAATAAATTACCTCCCTATGGTTTTACCCTGATATGCTTCCCAGTAAAAATCAAATCGGCCAGTGCCGGATGGGTCCGTCCAGTGGCCATTGTAAGAGCATAATGATCAATTACCAATAACCAATTATCAATAATCAATGACCATCGACTATTGACCATTGATCATTGACCATTGATCATTTTAAGTTAAGGATCTTTCTGGCTTCTGCAGTTGTGGCTACTTCCCTTTCCGCCAATTCCACGATCCGCTTGACCACTTCCACCTGTTCCCAGCTGCCCTCAGCTAACTTTCCCCGGAGGACCCGGGTATTATCTTCTAATCCCACGCGAATGCCTTTAAAAAACTGAAGCCCTCGCAGGTTGTCAATCTGACTTTTTCCTGGGGTATTTAAAAGGGGCTGATGGAGAAATTGACAATATCAATTGATTTTGGTATTTTATTGTCAAAAATTATACCTAACAAATGAAGGAAAATGAGAGAATCACTTCGATATTTAAACAATGCGAAAGGGATACTAAAAGCCATACCGGTTGAAGACGACACCTACATGGACATTAAACCTGTGCGGGAGGCCTTTGGCATAGCCTATCTTGCTGTATTGGAAGCAATCAATGAGTATCTTCTTAAAAAAGGGCTCACCAAGAAAGAGCTTCCGAAGTCGGTAGATGAATATCGAAAGGCACTGCAAAGATACTTAGCCATTCATGATGGCAAGCTTTTGAGAGAGTTTGAAAAACTCTATGACATGCTTCATATCGCGGGTTACTACAGAGGCCTTCTTTATGATGTGAATATAGTAAAGGATGCTTTAAAAGCAACAAGGTCTTTCATCGAGAAGATCGGCTGAAAATCATTACAATCTAACCTTTAACCTTCTTGAGGTACCCATGAAACAAGGTTTCCAGAAGGTGCCCAAGTAGAAGGCTCGAGGGAGAGTTTTTTATCCCTGTGGAGCCTTTCTAATTTTGTTCTCCAAAAGCCTAATTTTAGGTACTTCTTTTTATAAATCCGAAGCACGAAACTAGAAATTCGAAACACTTTCAAATGACCGCAGGTGGGAGGGGGGATTTATTATTGTTTTCGACAATTACCTGGAAAGCTGCCGCCCAAAGAGATCTTGGAATATTTTGCCAGTGAAATCTTTGATAAGACCGAAAGGAGACATCCAGCAATTTTTATTGAAAACCTCGGCCCAAATTCCCTTGACCCATAATCGCCCTCTCAGTATACTCACAGTGCCAAAAAGCGAGATCCTAAAAGGCACGATCTTTAGGAAGAGCCGAAATCGCCAGCGGGGCATACATCTTTTGGGAGGGAAGGCATGAAACTCAAAGACCAAACCGCACTCATTACCGGCGCAAGCCGTGGCATCGGCGAAGCCATCGCCCGCGCTTTTGCAGCGGAAGGGGCGCAGGTCGCTATCACGGGACGCTCGACCCAAGAGTTGGAGGCATTGCAAAAAGAGTTCAGCGGGCTGAGTGGGCGATGCGAAAGCATCGTCGCCGATCTCACCCAGAGCGGCGCCGTCGAGCAAGTGTGGATGAAAGCGACGCAAGCGTTCGGACACATTGACATCCTCGTGAACAATGCGGGCATGGGCAGCAGCGCGAACCCGAAACCCGTCGTAGATTACGACGACGCCTTCTGGGAGACGTTGCTCTACGTAAACCTTACTGTGCCATACCTGTTCTCGAAGAAAGCGTTACCATCTATGATAGAGCGCAAGTATGGGCGCATCATTATGACCGCGTCTGTGAACAGCAAGATAGGTTCGCTGCACGGCGCGGCATATGCAGCGAGCAAGCATGGACTCTTGGGGCTGGTGCGCACGTTGGCGATGGAGACGGCCAGGCAGGGCATCACCGTTAACGCCATTTGCCCTGGGCCTGTGCGCACCCGCATGAACAATTTGCGCATGGAGTATGAGGCAAAGCGTCTTGGCAAATCTGTCACGGAACTCGAAGCGACATTGACGCCGATTGGCCGCCGTTTAGAGCCTCGCGAGATTGCGCCGCTCGTCGTGTATCTCGCCAGTCGCGAAGCGTCCGTCATCACGGGACAGGCATTCAACATTGATGGCGGGTATTTAATGGTATGAGGTAAAACGTGAAGCACGATGGGGAAGAATAGAGACGCAACGCCCTCGCTGGCTAAATTAGGTCGCCCCGTTTCTACCCGCGTTTTTGCGCGGGAGCGGACCTTCGACCTTTTAGATCGCCTGCGCCAGCAGCCGGTGATCTGGATTTCCGGGCCTGCGGGGTGCGGCAAGACAACCTTAGCCTCAAGCTACATCGAAAGCCGGCGGCTCCCCTGCCTGTGGTACCGACTCGACCGGGGGGATGCGGATGTGGCTACTTTTTTCTACTACCTCGGTTTAGCTGCAAAAAAAGTTTCCCCGCGGGTGAAGATTCCGCTCCCTTTGCTCACTCCAGAGTACTTCCAAGGAATATCCACCTTTACGCTTCGGTATTTCGAAAATCTCTACCAGAGACTGAGGAGCCTGTCTATCCTTGTCTTCGACAACTACCACGAGGTTCCGCCCGAAGCCTCCCTCCATGAGATCATCTTTCATGGCTTATCCAGCATCCCTGAGGGCATCAATGTCTTCCTGATCAGCCGCCATGACCCTCACCCGGCATTGGTCCGCTTAGAGGCGAATCATCTGATGGGAGTCCTCGGATGGAATGAGCTACGTCTGACGCTGGAGGAATCATCAGGAATCGCCAGCGTGCGATTTCCGGAGAAACTACCCAAAAAGATCCTTCAGCAGCTCCACAGCACAGCGGATGGGTGGGTAGCCGGGTTGATTCTCCTTCTGGAGCGATTGAAGCGCGAAAGGACAGACCTCCATCAGCTCGGGAAATTGGTGCGAGAAGAGATCTTCGATTATTTTGCCAGTGAAATCTTGAATCCGCTGGATCCGGAAACCCAGGATTTTCTACTGAAGACAGGTCTTCTCCCCCAGATGACGGAAAACATGGCCGAAAGGCTCACCGAACGGCCTCAGGCCGGGCGAACGCTCACCGGGCTCAATCGGGGGGGAACTATTTTATGGAGAAACGAATCCTCGAGGAGCCCATCTACAGCTACCACCCTCTCTTCCGGGAATTTCTCCTCTCCCGGGCTGAAGAGACCTTCTCCGGGCAGAGCCTATCCACCTTGAGACGTCGAGCTGCTGATCTTCTTGAAGAAAACGGGCAGGTGGAGAACGCAGTCCGCCTCCTCCAGGAAATTGGGGATTGGGAAACTCTGATTCACTTGATTCTCAAACATGCCCCGGTCATGGATGCTCAGGGCAGGTATTCTGTTTTGGAAGGATGGCTGCGAAGCCTTCCTCAAGGGCTGCTTGAGACCCGGCCCTGGCTCTGCGGCAGCCAAATCATCCCGAGATTGAGGGCTGGGCCGAAAGAGCTCTACGCCTGGCCCAAGACCAAACCCTGATCAATGCGAAAATTCAGTCCCTTTTCTTCCTCGCCTACTATCAGATTTACAGGGGGAACCGGGAAAAAGCGTCGCTGGCCATCGATCAAATGAGGCGGATAATCCAGCCCCCCTGGGCCTCGC
>JACRCA010000035.1 GCA_016234425.1 Deltaproteobacteria bacterium
TCAACTATCTTCTGAGCCTCTTCTCCCTCTTTAGCAGCTATAGCTTTTTCATCCCGAACTGAGAGGTTAAAGACCCGGGAGTAACCTTTCTTGGGCCCCGAGACCGAATCGTTGTCTTGAACCTCCAGGCGATAGGTCACCCTATCTCGCGGGGCCAGAGCCAGGCTCCCTAAATCCCATCTGTAGGTCTCGGGCCCCAGAGAACGACCCCCGCTGCTTTTGAGGGGAATAGAATGTTCCTTCTCCCCCATCTGGTAATTTAACTTTATTGAGGCGATTCCAAAGTCATCCTTGGCAGTGTAAAGGATGGGGATGACCTCATTCCCAGATATCTCCAGATCCTGGCCAGGGCTGGTGATTTCTCCTTCAGGATACTTATCGGGGATCAGGCGGATCTGGTACTCGACAGGGTTCTGGTTTTCAAAGCCCAGTTCATCCTTTACCTTGATGGAATAAGAACCTGGGTAAAAGATCGGCCAACTTCCCACCAGCCGGTCTCCCTTAACCTGGAGGGCGAATTGGTTTCCTTGATTCAGGACCACTTTCCCTTCCTTCACGGTCTTGGTGGTCTCGGCCTCCAGGTTCAACACCGTTCCCTTCAGGGCCTCGATATGGCCCTCTTGCCGTATTTCCTTGGGAAGGCCTGTGTAATCGGGGGCTATCAAGGTGACTTTCAGCTTCCCCACATCCGGCGGGTCCACGACGTGAATGCTGTAAACCGGAGAAGCAACACGACTGCTTTCTACCCGATACCGAAAGGATGACTGGACCGAGGAGATCTGGTATGAGAATCTGCCATTTCCTTCGGGATCCATATTCAGGCGAATCCCTTCTCGCCTCTCCGGCCATATTGCCAGAGCAAGCTTATCGGGCATCTTTCCAGAGGCTTTGGCTCTTATGATTACAGGCGTGCCCCGCAATACGACCGATCCCCCCGGCTCAACAGACAGGAGGGTCTTCTCCTGGGGAAGAGTCGAAAGAGGATGGGTTATCAGGGCCAGAGAGCGATTCAAGAAAGAAGGGTCCAGGGCAAGGACAACTGAAAAGGCCAAGATCAGGGGCAACAGGAGCCGCAGATGCCTTAGAACTTTCCTGAAGCTCACCACCTCCTGGGGCTTGATGGCATAGACTTCAGCGGCAGTTCTCTTGACTTGAGCCATGATCAGCTTGTGGGAAATCTGGCCCGAGCTTGACCCCTCTTTAATCTGATTGAAGAGCAGAAGGGAGTTGGTCACATCATCCCTTAGCTGGGGAAACTTCTGCTCCAATTCGACGGCTACTCGTACCGTAGAGGGTTTCCAAACCACCTTGCGCAAGCCCAATAGCCCAAAGGATAATAAAAAAATGATGGCAATAACGCAGTAGATAAAGGATAGATAAGGGAAGGTCTCCTTAAACTCAAGGGCCACGAGGCTCCCTAAAAGAATGAGGCCAAGCCCACTGGAGAGGAGAAGAGAAAACTCCAGGAAGGAGAGGAGTTGCAGGCGGAACGCTATATCCCTGAGATACCCTTCAAGGCGACTATAATCATTAGGCAGACCCTCTCCGGACGGGGTCATCTCCGCCTCCAAATCCAAATAAAAAAATTATACCACAGGCATGATGGCGGTCAACAATCTCATCGACTTGCCCCTTCTTTTTTCATTCATGGAGACAATCATGTAAAAGGGGAAGCCCTTAAATTATTCAGTCGAAAGATGTCGGACTGGCATGGGAAACAAGGAACTATGCCAAGGTTAGCTCGTCTTGATGCTCTCGCAGTTTTGCCCCACATCATAATTAGGGTCATGGGGTATCCAAACACCTTATTATCTCCCGACCGATTTGGCCAGATTGTTAAGAATGAATACGCCGGGAGTGGGATATATCGTCCCGATAAGAGGGGCTACTGCTGATAAGAATAGTTATCAGATGTCTTAATGAGTTGCTTAATTATTTAAGGGCGCCCCCATTTCTAAAAAATTGGAAAAATGATCCGGATTTTATTGCTAAAAAGAGAAAAATCAGTGGCAAATAAACAGTGGATTAACCAGAGGCTGAGAATGGGAGATGTATCGAGGGCTATGCGGGCCATTCATTTAGCAAAGAGGAATAAGGATATTAATCTCAACAGGCTGAAAGATCCGGTAGCGGGAATTTCCTAAATTCCCGGACTGACCCCTTTTACGGGGGCAAGACATCCTTATGACAAAATCATAGAACATCCGCACATTTCACACAAATTTCTTGACAGTACCTGCTCCTCCACTATATTTATATTACGTTAGAAAAATGGGCCATACCTCTCATGTGGTGGTCGGGTTAGGGTTGATCGAATATCCCGAGCCAAATATTCCAACTCACGATTCTCACCGATAGGCCTGAAGAAATTTCCTGGATAGCAGAGGTAACCCGTGGCAATGATGAAAGCATTGGTAAAAGCCAAGCCCGAACCTGGCCTTTGGCTGCAAGATGTGCCGGTTCCAGAGATCGGGATCAACGATGTGCTGATTAAAATTTATCGGACCGCGATTTGTGGTACAGACGTCCACATTTACAACTGGGACAAATGGGCCCAGAGGACGATTCCCGTGCCCATGCACGTTGGCCACGAGTTTGTCGGAAGGATTGTGAAAATCGGAAGTAACGTTCACGACTTCAAACCAGGCGATCTTGTTTCTGGTGAAGGACACCTTGTCTGCGGCCGCTGCCGGAACTGCCTTGCCGGCCGGCGGCACCTTTGCCCGAACACCAGCAGCATCGGCGTCAATCGTCCCGGTGCCTTTGCCGAGTGCCTCTGCATTCCCGTCACCAATGTCTGGTACTGCGACCCGCATATCCCCATGGATGTCCTCTCCTGCTTCGATCCTCTGGGCAATGCCACGCATACGGCCCTCTCTTTCGATGTCCTTGGCGAGGACGTCTTGATTACCGGTGCCGGACCCATCGGGTGTATGGCCGCCGCTATCGCTAAGCACGCTGGAGCGCGCCATGTGGTCGTGACGGATGTCATCCCTTACCGTCTGGAACTGGCTAAGAAAATGGGCGCGACCCTGACCCTGAACGTTCGCTCCGAAACCATCGAGGACTCGCAAAAGAAGCTCGGAATGAAAGAAGGATTCGATGTAGGCCTGGAGATGTCCGGCAATCCTGAAGCGTTTCGATCGATGTTGGCCAACATGTGCCACGGCGCCAAGGTTGCGGTCCTGGGGCTCATACCCCAAGACACCATTATTGACTGGAATGTCGTAATCTTCAACAGTCTCACCATCAAGGGCATCTACGGCCGCGAGATGTATGAGACCTGGTACAAGATGACCGTCATGATCCAGAGTGGTCTGGACATCACGCCGGTCATCACCCATCATTTTCATTACACGGAGTTTGAAAAAGGTTTCGAGGTGATGCGCTCCGGCCAGTCCGGGAAGGTGATCCTCCACTGGTTTGATGACTGAAAAAACGCAAGCAGGTCGAAGGTTTCCGTTGGCCCTTGGAGAACCGGGGTATCTTTATTTTTTATCGGTGAATGGTTGCAGATACGGGAAGTCCTTCTTACCAACCATAGAAGGGGAACGATCATGCCGATAGAGCATTTAGACCAATCGTTGAGGCAAGAAATCGAGGCGTTACAGGCGGAGGGGCGAGCCAAGGCTGCGGAACGGATTATCGTTGATTACATCCCTCCTGCAGGGGATAAGGGGCCACGCTATATTTTAAAAGGGGTGAACCGGGAATTCATTCGAATGAACTCAAACAGCTACCTGTCCTTGTCCAACCATCCGGCCTTAATTGAAGCGGCAGATGAGGCCACGAAAAAGTTTGGAGTAGGGCCTGGTGCGGTGCGTTTTATCGACGGGACCTTTTATCATCATGTGGCTCTCGAGGAACGAATTGCTCGTTTCTTAAACAAACCCGCCGCCAAAATTTTCAATTCGGCTTACACATCCAATTGCGGATTGGCTCTCGCGCTCAGCGGTAAGCAAACCTATTGGATTGGGGATGAACTCAACCATAACAGCATTATCCGGTCGATGCGCATTGCCAATGTTCCCGGGGAAAGAAAGGGAATTTATCCGCACAACAGTATGGAGGCGTTAAGAAAATGCCTGGAAGAAGTCCCCGAGGATGTTGAACGAGTTATAATAATCTTTGACGGCATTTTCAGCATGCGCGGAGATTATGCGCCCATCGAGAGGATCAAGGAAATTGCTGAGCCGTACGATAAAAAATTCAAGGAGGGGGTCATCACGGTGATGGACGATTCCCACGGCATCGGCGCCTACGGCAAAACCGGACGCGGCACAGCAGAATTCACCGGTGCGCAGCCCGACGTGATTGTCGGAACCTTCGGGAAGGCTTTTGGCGTAAACGGTGGATTTGTCGGTGCCAGTGAATCGATCGTTGAA
>JACRCA010000340.1 GCA_016234425.1 Deltaproteobacteria bacterium
AGTGTCAGTGTCAGGTAGGAATTAGGAATAATCTGTAACTCCTTCCAATTGAAACTAGCACTAAACACTGACACTCCTTTATCTATGGATTCATCAGCCGCTGAAAGTATCCTCTCGCCCCGTAAAGGGCGGCCACCGGGTTATGCCCCAACACACGGTCCTTGGCCACCAGGACTGTCGTCAAAGCTTTAGCATTCTTCAGGAACAAAGCATCGTGGCCCACGCAAAGGCCGACCAAAACATTAAATTCTGTCCCTGCTTCGTTAAGAAGCTCCGCCTGCGTGATGGGATTACACATGGTTTCGTACGTTCCCACTCTTACTTTTTCTTCATCCTTGAGGCCCAGGAACTCTTTGGGCACTCCCCCAACTTTGCAGCAGACGGAAACAACTTCGAATCCATGCTTTTCTAAGATCCGTACGAAGGTCGTCCCTTCAGAGAACAGCCCAGAGCAAAAAGCCACACCTAATTTTTGGTAGCCCATTTTTTCAGCGAATTCAATGATCTCTTCCACGCGGGTCTTTGTGGGCCTCATCACGAAGGGCTTTTCCTCCCGACGCACATAGCACTCCGCTTCCTGCAAGGAGGCGGCTTTGGCGAAACGCATGGTCTCGCGATCTTTATATTTCTCCAGGGCGGCCTGGATTTCTTTTTCCTTAGTTTTCGTCGGGCAAAACTTTGGTCCGCTCCCTTCCTTGGATCGACACAATCTTACCTCGATGTTACATGACCCGCATTCGGGCCGTAATTCCTCATCCATTGTTTCCTCCTCCCTTCATCCTCCAGTTCCTCGCCCCTTGCCCTTAATTTGTTCCATACCCGTTCCCTCCTCCTTTACTGCGAGCAAGGGTAAAAATTTTTTCAGCGCTGCCATGATCGCCCGAGTTAAGTCCCGCTGGAAACCCTCTTTCTGGAGGGACTTCTCTTCTGCAGGATTGGTGATATAAGCAGTCTCCACCAGAACGGATGGGATGCTCGGAGCCTTAAGAACGGTAAAACCCGCCTGTCTGGGGCGAGAAAATTGGATGGGATTGACGCGCCCCAGCTCACTGAGCATCAAGCCTCCCAGGTGCAGGCTTTCATTGATCGTATGGGTCTGCTCCAGATCCAATAAAATGGAATCCAAATCCTTTTGGGTGGGAACCAGAGAAGTCCCCCCCACCATGTCCGCGGCATTCTCTTTCTGGGCCACCAACTGGGCGGCTTTATCACTGGCTCCTTGAAGCGATAGGCAGTAGACCGAAGTCCCGCGCGCCTGGCGTTTCGGGCTCCCGTTGGTGTGCAGGCTGATCAAAAGGTCCGCTCCATACTCCTGGGCAATTTTGATGCGATCCTCCAGAGAAACGAAGTAATCCCCGCGACGGGTCAGGAAAGCCCGGACTTCTCCGCCTTCATCCAAAGCCTTTTGTAATTTCCTGGCCAACGCCAGGACAATGTCTTTCTCCAGCGTTCTTCTCCGGCCAACGGCTCCGGGATCTTCGCCACCATGACCCGGGTCGATGACAATGATCCTCGTCTTTTCGGCTTTCAGCTTCTGGCTGATCTGCCGCTCGGCTTTCTCTTTCTCTTCCAGGTCTGGCCTGGCCACATCGATAACTACTCGGTCTGGTTTATCCAGGTATGGTTTCAGGGCAAAAACATTCCACCGCGCCGTCTTGACCAAGGACAGGGTCACTTCCGCTCCCTCCTTAGGCATTGGGGCAACCCTAATCTTTCGAATCACCCGATCGTTAACCGAGATCTCCTGACTCCGCCGCGGGGGAATAACTTTTCGCAGGATCACGGTAAGGATCAATGGATCGACCGGCGGTGGAACTTCATAAGTGGGAGTGCCACTCAAGTCGATGACTACCCGGGTATGCTCGGGAGCGGACCAATGTCGGATATCCAGCAATCTGGGATTGGCCAAAGCCTCCGAGGCCATTGAACCCGTGATCAGAAAAATAGACAGGGCGAGCAAACTCCTCTTCATCCTACAACCTCGGATGCGAAAACGAGCCTGATCCCCTCTTTTTCTATCTCGAGTATCATCTCTTTGATGGCCTGGGCGGTTAAAGGATGGGGATGGCCGATGGCCACAGCCTTCCCTTCCCGTTTTGCTTTTCTCATGGCCGAGCGGATGGTTTCCTTGATGGTCTCCCTGTCTTTTTCATAATCGATGAATTTGTAATTCTGGGCGTGCGCAACCCCGGCCCTTCGGGCCGTCTCTGGCCCTAATGTACGGGGGCTGGTGTGGCTGTCGATGAAATAGAGCTTTTCTTTCCGCAGCACCTCCATCAGGGCTTGCATCACTTTTGGGTCCTCGGTGGCTTTAGAACCCATATGATTATTGACCCCGCGGACGTGGGGGATCTGCTTCAGGTCATCCTGCAAGATTCTTTGTACCCTCTCTGCCCTCATCCCAGTCAGCACGGTGCCCTTTTCCAAAGAATACTGCTCCCCTTCCTTTGGCTCCATCGGAAGGTGAAGCATGACTTCGGAGCCGTTCTGATGAGCCAGCAGCGCGGCTTCCCGAGCATGGGGAGTATTTGGGAGGATGGCAAAGGTCAT
>JACRCA010000338.1 GCA_016234425.1 Deltaproteobacteria bacterium
CCGCCCAGGCAGTAAACAGGTCACCCCCTGAACTTATCCTGAGGGAGTGGCGCCCCTCAGTTTTGACATCGTCCTTGCATATTTCGACGCGTCCCCGGTGATTCACTTCCGTTCGTCTCCCTGAACCTCACCTGACATAGTCTTGCCATGCCTTTTCCTTCAACGCTCACCACCCTGCCTCTTTACCAGAGCAGCTTAAGGTGGTTTGGAACCTACTCCTGCAAGTCGGTTCCGAGGGGCCTACCCTCATCCCTTGTGCAGCCTCGTGGCACACCTTCACCTACGAGTCTTCACTCCGAGTCAACTCTGGGAGTTAATCATTACGGGTAGAAATCACGCATCCCAATTCAATAGATGAAATTCATATCGAAAACATTTTCGATGGTCTGAAAACAGAAGAGATATATCAGCTATTGCAACCTTTTGTTATAAGATATTAGCCACAATGTATTGATATGAGTGATGAGGTAGGTGATGTCCTGGGGACAACTTTTAATAAGGAGGAAGAGAAAGGGAGAAAGTAGCGAAAGTTCGTTGATCGTGTTATGGATAATCTGCAAAAAGTAGGTAGCCTTTGAGAGGTGAGAAGGTGGATACTTGGCTATTTCTTCAGACCCAAGACGTTGTAGGCCTTGATGGGACGGTGGAAGCCCTTGAGCACCAGCTCGCCCACATACTCCACATCCACCAAGTGCTCGATCATTCCGAGAAGTCGCTGGGGGAGCAAAATCTGGCCTGACTTTGCCTCCCCGCAGAGGCGAGAGGCGAGGTTCATAACGGTCCCGATAGCCCCATACTCCCAGCGGGCTTCAAAGCCGATGGCGCCGATGGTGGCATACCCCTGGGCGAGGCCGATTCCCATGCTGAGGTCGAAGCCACGCTTGCGCCAACGGACGGTTAAGTCTCCCATTTTGTCTCGCAGTGCGAGGGCCATTCGGATCGCCTTCTCCCCCGGGTTCGGCACTGGCACTGGGTCGTTGAAGAAGATCATTATGCCATCGCCGGCAAAGTGTTCGAGGGTGCCCTCGTGGTCGAGGACGATTTGGCCCATCGCCGCGTGATACTCCTGGAGGACAGCCATGACCTCCTCAGGCTCTGTAGTCTCGGCGAAAGCAGTGAAGCCCCGTAGATCCAGAAAGACCGAGGTCACCTCCCGCCGGTGGGGCTGGAGGGGATCTTCCGCCCCTCCGCCTATTATCAGTTCAGCGAGATGCGGGGAGAAAAAGCGTTTGAGTCGCCCCAACCGCTCCACCTTGGTCACCTCATCCTGGACGCGCTGCTCAAGCGCCCGGTTCCACTCCGAAAGCTGAGCCGTTTGCACTTCGAGTCGAGCGGTTTGCTCCTGGACTTGGTCATAAAGAGCCTTCGTCCGTAGCATAGACTTGACTCTGGCTACCAGTGCAGCTTGGTCCACAGGCTTCGTCAGGTATTCGTCTCCGCCCGCCTCGAGACCCGCGACGATATCTTTCGACTCGGACTTGGCGGTGACTAAGATGATGGGCATGAAGGGGAGGGTGGGGTCTCTTTTGAGTTCCCGACACACCTCCATCCCGTCCATCTTGGGCATCATGATGTCCAGCAGGATGAGGTCTGGCTGCTTTTCCCTGGCGATGGCGAGTGCCTCCTCCCCATCGCTTGCTGTAACGGTCTCATAGCCATGGGCAGCAAGACGAGTCTGCAAGATATCCACGTTCATCGGATTGTCATCCACAATGAGGATGCGAGGGGGTATTCTCACCAAAACTCCTTTTTAAACCGCCTACGGCAGGTACTCACGGATTTTAGCCAGAAGGGCGCGAGGGCTGAAGGGTTTCGGGATATAGCCGTCGCACCCTGCCTCCATCGCTTTCACATCGTCACCGCTCAAAGCGTAGGAGGTCACGGCGATGATCGGAACTTGACGGAGGGCGGGATGAGCCCTAATCCGACGCGTGGCCTCGTACCCATCAATACCGGGCAACTGAATGTCCATGAGAATCAGGTCCGGACGGCCCGTCTCCGCCAAGGCCACCCCTTCTTCCCCCGTGGTCGCCTCAATGATCTCGTAGCCGACGCTCGTGAGCAGGTCCCGCAAGATGCGCCGATTATCCTCTTGATCTTCAACCACCAGAATCCGCTTGCCCATGTCGCCTCCCTCTTATCGTTCGATGCGAACGGGTAGTGTAAACCAGAAGGTCGAGCCCTTGCCCAAGCTTGATTCTACCCAGATCCGCCCTCCATGTAACTCGACGATCCTCTTGGCAATCGTCAGCCCGAGGCCTGTTCCACCCTTCTTTCGCGTGCTTGAACTATCCCCCTGGGCGAACTCTCCGAAGATCTTCTGCTGATCGGCTTCTGAGATTCCTGGGCCCGTATCGGAAACCGACACTAGGAATGTGCCATCTGAGGCCGTCACCTGCACGCTGATCTTGCCCACCTCAGTAAACTTGATCGCGTTCCCGACTAGGTTCAGGATCACCTGGGTTATTCGCCGTTCGTCGCCCTTGGCGATGGGGAGGCCCGGGGGCAACGCGACCTCCAGGGCAAGCTTCTTCTCCATAACCATAGGTTCAACCGCGGTGCAGACGGCCTGAACGACCTCCTTTATCGAATATTCATTGAGGGAAAGAGTAAGCTGTCCGGCCTCTATTTTAGACAGATCGAGTACGTCGTTGATCAAGTCGAGCAGATGGCGTCCGCTCTTCTGCACACGCACCAGGACGTCCCGAATCTTCTCCGGCACTTCCCCGTAAATGTGGTCTGCGATCATCTCGGTATAGCCCAGGATGGCATTTAGAGGAGTGCGCAGTTCGTGACTCATGTTGGCCAGGAACTGGGACTTGTGGCGGTTGGCCTCCTCGAGCTCGCGCCTCTTTTCCTCGATCTCGCGGAAGAGACGGGCGTTCTCGATGGCCAGGACCGATTGATTGGCAAAGGTCTGGAGGAGATTCACAACCTCTGCCGAAAACTTGCCTGGCTCCTGACGCCAGACGACTAATCCCCCCACGATCCGTTCCTCGCGAAGGAGCGGCACCGCCAGGAGGGAGCGATATCCCAGCCGGGCCAAGATGGGCCGGAGCCGTGTGGCACTGTATTCGCGCTCATCCAGGATGTCCGGAACCTGGACTGGCGCCCGGCTGGCCGCCCCTCTGCCGACCGCGCCCTCCCCCAGACGGATGGGTGCTGCCTGAACGGCCTCAATCAGCTCCTCGTCCATATGGTGTGTCACTCGAGGGGAGAACTCTTGCGTGGCCTCGTCATACTCGTAGACGACCCCGCCATCGGTTCCCGAGAGCTCCACGGCCCGGACGACGATGGTAGTGAGCACCGTTTCCAGGTTCAGGGTGGAACTGACCGCCTGGCTGACCTGACCCAGGGCCTTCAATTCCTCTACCGATCGAGCCAGCTCCCGAGTCCGCGCCTGCAGCTCCTGGAACAGGCGGACGTTCTCGATGGCGATCACGGCTTGGTCGGCGAACGTTTTGACGAGTTCGATCTGTTTCTCCGAGAAGGGGCGTACTTCCATTCGCCGAATCAAAATGGCTCCAATGGGAATGCCCTCTCGCAGCAACGGCGTGGCAAGCGTGGTCCGATGGCCCATGAGCATCTGCATGGTCTTGGCATCTGGGAACTCGGTTTCGAGCTCTGCCGCCAGGTCGTGGACGTGGATCGTTTTGCGGTCGACCACAGCTCGGCCCGTTACCCACCCTCGGCTGATGGGCCTCCCCTCGCCTCTCGAAAGCGTCCGCATTACCCCGTATGAGGCCGCCAATCGAAGGAGGTTACCATCGACGCGGAGGATCTGGGCGTCGCTCGCGGCGCAGAGCCGCGCAGAATTCTCGGCGACAGCGTCCAGTACCGGCTGAATGTCGGTAGGCGAGCTGCTGATCACGCGCAGGATCTCGCTGGTGGCCGTCTGCTGCTCAAGAGCCACGGTTAATTCGTGGGTTCTCTCCTCGACCTTCTGTTCGAGGTTGCGGCTATAATCTTCTAATTTTCCCTTGCTTTCGCGTAGCGCGCCAATTAAATCCTTGATGGATTCTCGCATGACATTGAAATCCTTCGCGAGGCTGCCGATCTCATCATTACTACTCGTATCAATATAGGCTTCTAAATCTCCATGGGCAATCAGTGCTGCCGAGTTTTGGAGCTTCAGCAAAGGGCGGGAGACATATCTCCTCGTAATAAAAACGGATGCAATTGAAATAGCCACAATGATAAGGATCATTAGGCCAATAATGCTTGTGATACTTGAGATAACCTCCTGCTTGATGATGGCGCGGGACATGACCAGTTGAACCTTGCCAGCATTTTTCCCGTCGTAAATAATGTCAGCGGTTTTAACAATAAACTGAGGAGATCGTTCGAAATAGGAGAAATCTTTTTGTTGAAATTCTGCAAGCGCCCTGGTAGCAAAGACCCGGTCTTCCCGCAAAACCTTAGCATAGACTAAGGATTCATCGAGAAGTAAAGATTCAATGAAATCACCCACAACAACTTTATCAAGTTTCCACAGTGGAGTTGGCAAACTTTTCTCAGCCAGTCGTAAGGCATTACTTAACCTCTGTTCTAATCCACTTTCAATTTTGGAAGTATTCATTAATATGACGACCAAGGCAAAGGCGACTAATATCAGGATCACGACGCCATTGAATGCGTAAATAAAGCGGCGGCTAATACTATAGACTTTAGGAGACTTATTTTGTGAAGACCGGTTTTCCATTTTCAAAACCTCATTTTCTTAATTCATAGGAAACCAATTCCCAATTTTCCCTCGCTCCCCTCTCATCAATCCCTTCAATATATCCCTTCTCATACTGACATTTCACAAAGTTCTTTACTTCTGGTGAATACCAGTACCAAGCCTTGGATTCAGGCAGAGCCACGGGTCCCGCGTGTCCCATATGGATAGGATGAATAACATATTTCAACTTAATGGCTTTGAATTTGCCTGCGCGAACTTCAACCTCTTCCCACCCTAAAACCTGGAAAGTTTCTCGATATTCAAATGGAGCCTTACCACTTGAAGGTCGCATTATGAACTCATCTCGTTGGTATAAATCCTTCCATTGCTCTCCCAGAGTTAAGGGAAAATTTAGAATCTTCTTCCGGAAACCCTTGTATTCTTTACGCTGATCGCCTTCCAACATATATTTAACATTGAGAGTTGACCTTTCGAATATGGCAATTCCAGAGGCATCTTTGGAAAATATTCCCCCTGAAAACTTAACGGAATAGCACTGGGCATCGCGGCCAGTCACTTCCATCGGCCCTTCCCGATCGAAAACCCATTTGTCTCCCACATTCCAGACTGGGCCTTCAACCTTCTCTTGCGCGCATACTGCTGGGGCAAGAAATAGAACCAACCATCCTAAAAAAATCATTTTCTTCATTTCGTTAACCTCCTTTCCGTTTTATGAATGATGACAATAAAAAAGGCTCCAAGGGGACACAAGAATCTCCCTGAAGCCATCGTAGAGGCACCTTCCGGAAACTCTTTCTCATACTTCCCTCCAGAAGGTTAGAGGTTAGGTGGTTGGATTTACCGGGCTACAGACGGAAACAACTATCAAAAAAATACTCTTAATCTCATGGGTAGTCAAGGGGAAAATTGCCTCCCCCAACTC
>JACRCA010000341.1 GCA_016234425.1 Deltaproteobacteria bacterium
AGCAAATTCCCCCGTAGGGGCAATTCATGAATTGCCCCTACCCCTTTTCCCGCAAGGGACATTAGAATTTCAAGGGGCGCTGCCAGGCTTCTGTGAGGTCGAAGATATCGGCTCGAACTACGACCTTTCCGTTTAAACCAATAACCTGGAAATTGCTTCCTTTGGTCACCTTTCCAACTTCTGAATAGGTATTCCCTTTCAGACAATCCTCGAAGGCGGCCTGATTTTCAGGGTGGACCGTGACCACAAACCGGCTCTGTGATTCCGAGAATAGAAGGACATCATTTCGATCCACCCCAGAACGAGGGACCTTTCTCAGGTCCACTTCCATGCCCAATGCTCCGGCAAAGGACGCTTCAGCCAAGGCTACTCCCAGTCCTCCATCGGAACAGTCATGGCAGGAGGCCAACAGACTCTTCTCCATTGCTCTCCCCAGAGCCTCATAAAGCATTTTGGCCTTGCCGGCATTGACTTTGGGGACTTGATTACCGATGAGGCCATGCAACGCAAAATATTCCGAGGCCCCCATCTCATTGAAGGTCTCTCCCAAAACATAGATCAGGTCCCCGGGCCTCTTGGCGTCCATCGTCACACATTTGCGCACGTCTTTTACCACACTCATGGCTGAAAATAAAACCGTCGGGGGAATGGAAATCTTCGTCGTCCCGATAATGTAATCGTTCTTCATGGAATCCTTGCCCGAGATGCAGGGAACGCCAAAGGCTGTGGTGTAATCGTACAGGGCCATATTCGCCCTCACGAGCTGGGCCAGTTTGTATTCCCCATCCGGGGTTTTCTCAGACTGGACGGGGTCACACCAGCAGAAGTTATCCAGACCAGCCATTTGCTTTAGATTTCCGCCAACCGCTATGTTATTCCGGATGGCCTCGTCGATGGCGCAGGCCATCATACAGTAAGTATCAATGTCACTATAACGCGGGCAGATTCCCGAAGAAATCACCACCCCTTCCCAGGATTCTAAGATGGGACGTAAAACCGCGGCGTCGCCCGGCCCATCGTTACAAGCCCCCACCAGAGGTTTGATGATGCTCCCCCCTTGGACCTCGTGGTCATATTGTCGGATAACCGACTCCTTGCTGCAAACGTTGTACCGGGAAAGGATCTGTCTCAGTAATGAAGTGAGGTCAGGAGGATCATCAAAATCGGGCTCAGGATGGACTTTCTTTTGCCAGCGGGCGCGCAATTCCATTTTGGGGTAGCCATTGTGGAGGAAATCCATGTCGATATAGGCTACCGTTTTTCCATCATAGAGGATATGGAATCTTCCGCCTTCCGTAAACTCTCCCAAAACTGTCGCTTCCACCTCCATGCGCTTGGCTAAGTTAAGAAATCGATCTTTTTTTTCAGGGGGAACGGCCAGAGTCATTCGTTCCTGAGCCTCGGAGAGAAGGATCTCCCATGGGTCGAGGCCAGCGTATTTGAGGGGAGCCCGCTCCAGATGCAACTGGCAGCCGTTGCAATCGCGGGCCATTTCTCCAACAGAGGAGGAGAGGCCACCCGCGCCGTTGTCCGTTATGGCATGGTAAAGCCCGAGGTCTCGAGCTCGTAGGAGAAAGTCAGTCATTCGCTTCTGGGTAATCGGGTCCCCGATCTGTACAGCGCTGGTGGGGGATTCCTCGTGAAGTTCTTCGGAGGAAAAGGTAGCTCCATGAATTCCATCCTTTCCGATCCGTCCACCAGTCATGAAAATCAAGTCGCCAGGTTTGGCCTGCTTCTCATGGGAGGGTTCTCCCAGGATCATTCTCGGCATGATTCCACCAGTCCCGCAGTAAACGAGTGGTTTTCCGGCGAAGCGCTCATCAAAAACAAGGGACCCATTGACCGTAGGGATTCCGCTCTTGTTTCCCCCGTGTTCCACGCCCTCCCTTACGCCTTCATAAATTCGTTTGGGATGGAGAAGCCGAGGGGGCAGGGGTTTGGAATAATCGGGCGGAGCAAAGCAGAATGTATCCACGTTGAAGATGAGCTTGGCGCCTTTACCCGTTCCAAAAGGGTCTCGATTGACGCCTACGATGCCTGTTAGCGCGCCGCCGTAGGGGTCAAGGGCTGAGGGGCTGTTATGGGTCTCTACCTTGAAGACCAAGTTCCAATCTTCGTTAAATCCCATGACCCCAGCATTATCCTTAAAAACAGAGACACACCAGTCACTCTCCCCCAAAGCCTTTCTGATTTTTTCTGTAGAACGCTTTATGTAGGTGTTGAACAGGCTGTCAATGCGATGGACCCTTCCCTTCTCGTCGAAATAATCGATCAGGCCATTGAAGATTTTGTGTTTACAGTGCTCCGACCAGGTTTGGGCAATGGCTTCTACTTCACAATCCGTTAGATTTTCCCCCAGCCCCACTTTTTTCCTTTCTTCCCGAACCCGCGGGTCTTCTGCATACGCCCGCAAGGCTTTCATCTCCTTCAGGCTTAAGGCTAAGACCCTCTCTGAGCTGAGGCGCATCAATTCTTCATCGCTCACGCGAAGGTTGATTTCCACTACCCGGACTTCGTTTCTTCCCACTACTTTGGGGATGGTAACGTCCATTCCCTTATCCCGATCCCAGGATGCCCAGTCTTTAACCTCAAACCGTTGGATGAGCGTGTTGGCCAGGAGTCCGGTGGCGATGCGTTCCACCTGGTCCCTCGTTAATTTTCCCTTGATCAGGTAGAGGACCGAGGTGTACACCCCCTCCTCGGGCGTGAACTTTCGCTGCCAAAGGAGCTCCACAGCCTCGCGACCTGTTCGGCCCACGTTGTCTGTGACGCCAGGCTTATACCCCACTTCAACGGCCCAATCAAAATCATGCCCCAGGGGTTTCCCGATGGAGAACTCCTGAATGACTGGGTCGAGAAAAGGGCCAGTGGCAACTTCCTCTATCTCTTCAGGGGACAAGCGGGCATCCACCGTGTAGACATCGATGGTGCGGACGGAATCTACGAGTATGTTCAGGTCATTGATAATCCGCCGCTTGACCTTTTCTCCCCGAGCATCCCGGATGGTTGGCTTCAGGCCGATCTCCACTCGATAGGCCATATATGTCACCTCATTTCTATTCCTGCCGTTAAGGCATATTAGAAATTGAAACGCTTAAATTCCTCCCCCTCTCTACTTTCGGCAGCGACCGGATAGGCAGGCGCACGGTGGACTCCTTTCGAGAGTCGGGCCGAAAGAAAAAAAGAGGCCCAAATCCCCAAGATCAACGCCGCCGCGCCGACCAGGAAAGGAAATCCTTGCCCCAAGTGGTCAGCCATTATCCCGCTGACATTGGGGCCTAAGAAAAAGCCGATCATGCGAGTGGTGAAGAAAAAGCCCAAGCTTGCTCCCCGAACCTCTTCTGCGGAAAGGTCGGCAACGGCCACGCGCACCGAAGGAGAATAGATTCCCAACCCGGCACCGGCGATGGCCAGAACCACCATCAAATGAATGAGGCTTCCCCCCTGCGATAATAGAAGGACAGCCAGGGTATAGATGCTCAAGCCTAAAAAGATCGGTCTCTTCCTCCCCTGCTGGTCAGACCATTTTCCCACAGGTTTTTGCAGAAGGATGTAAACGATGAAATAAGCGCTGAAAAGCCAGCCAATTTTCTCAGGCGGGACGCCCTGGCGGGAGGCCATCACCGGTAAAAGGGTTATGACTGTGCCCCAGACAAAGGCTTCGGCAAAACCAATTAAGCAAAGGAGGCGGATGTCCATGAGGCGCATCGAAGAAAGGCCATATCGTTCTGACCATCTTTGGGGCACTGCTTTTGGACTCAAGATTTTCTCCTGAATGAGTCCCCAGATCATGCCCATGGCTACCACTGCCAGGAGGGAGCAGCTTAGAAATGGCAGGTTCATTCCTCCCAGGCCATAAAGCATTCCCCCCAGAAAAGGTCCCACCGCGAACCCCAGCATCTCCAC
>JACRCA010000342.1 GCA_016234425.1 Deltaproteobacteria bacterium
CACCTGGATCTTTCCGAAAAAGGCGTCAATGTTTTTGATCTTCAGCATAGGGATTATTTGCCACAGAGGTCACAGAGACCACAGAGAGAAAAAAATCAACTATTAAGCAATCAAATACGAAAAACTTGAAACCCATATTTATTACTTTTTCTTATTCTGTTATTCTCGGTGGCCTCCGCGTCCTCTGCGATCTCTGCGGTAAAAATTTTTGACGTTCCCAGATATGCTTCCACAACTCGGCTGTTTTTCTGTATTTCCTCCGGCCGCCCTTCTCCGATTTTCGACCCATGGTGGAGAACGATCAACCAATCGGCGATGCTCATAACCAAGTGCATGTTGTGCTCCACCAGGATAATGGTCTGGCCCCTTTCTTTCAGCTTGACGATCAAGTCTCCCAGTCCTTCTGTTTCCCGGATGTTCAGGCCGGCGGCTGGCTCATCCAGGAGAAGGAGCTGCGGCTCGCCAGCCATGGCCCGGCAAATTTCCAAGCGCTTTTGTTCGGCGATAGAAATGTAGGTGGCCATCCAAGCGGCTTTGGGCAGGAGACCAAAAAAATCGAGGAGGGTTTCAGCTTTTTCTCTGATTTTATTCTCCTCCCTCCTCTCGCCGGGAAGATGGAGCACTCCTCCCAGAAAACCGGATTTGGTCTTGGGATGCATACCGACCATGACGTTTTCCCCAACGGTCATATTCGCAAAGAGCTGAGCCTGCTGGAACGTGCGGTTAATCCCCAAGGCGGCAATCTCAAAAGGCTTCAACTTAGAGATGGGCATTCCGCGAAAGAAGATTTCCCCGGAATCGGGGGAATGAACCCCGGTAATGGCATTCAGGAGGGTGGTCTTCCCCGCTCCATTTGGGCCGATGATGGCTACGATCTGGTGAGGAGAAATGGAGAAGGAAAGGCCATTCAAGGCCTCCACCCCCCCGAAGCGCAGAGAGACTTCTTGGGTCTCCAGGATTTCTTGGTTCCCTTTCTTCGGGCTCGCGTCTTCCATCCATCAATTCCCTTTTTCTAAAATCAACGGCTCCCTCTTTTTCAAAACCTGGGTAATCCCGGGGAAGAGCCCCTGAGGGAAGAATATCAAAACGACCATGAGGATAAGCCCATAGGCGAGGACGTTGTATTCCTTGACAGCATGCAAAAATTCGGGGAGGATGGTCAGCAGAATTGCTCCGAATGCCCCGCCCCAGAGCGAGCCTATCCCGCCGACAATGACCATGGTGACGACTTGAATGGAGAAGAAAATGCTGAAAGACCCGGGGCTGATGAAGGTAATGTAATGGGCGTAGAAACTCCCTGCCAAAGAGGCCAGGGTGGCGCTGATGACAAAGATCTTGACCTTGTAGGCCTGGGTATCGATTCCTGTGCAACAGGCAGCGGTCTCATTGTGGCTCAGCGCGGCCATAGCCCGCCCGACCCGTGAATGGATCAGATTCAAGGAAAGAAGGAGAACCCCGCTGGAGACCGTCCACAAGAGGTAATAGATCTTCCGGTCAGAATCGAAAACAAACCCGCCGATCTGGAGACGGGGAATTCCCGCAAAACCCGAGGGTCCGCCGGTAACTGTGTCGAGTTGAATCATAATGATGTAGATAATTACGTTGAAGCCGAGGGTGGCCATGACCAAGTAATGACCTGCGAGCTTCAAAGTGGGGATGCCGATGGCATAGGCCACCATGGCGGTGATGATCAGGGCCAAGAGCATTGTTGGCCAGAGGGGCAGTCCATAGGTGGTGGTGAAGATGGCTGATAGATAGGCCCCCAACCCAAAGAAGGCTGCATGGCCGAGAGAGATCTGCCCGGCATAACCCATGAGCAGATTGAGGCCGATAATGATTACAATATTCAAGGCTGCCACGTTGAGGACCATCAGGTGATAGTTGTTACGCAACAGGGCTGGAAGCGTGAAAATGATGGCCGCGTAAATGAGCAGGTATATTTTATTTTTTTTCCCCATTGATTTTCCTCAAACCCGTCTCACCTTTCCCCTACCCAGGATTCCGCTGGGCTTAAAGAAAAGGACAGCCAGCAGCGCCAAAAATGCCAGGGCATCTTTGTATTCGGAAGAGATAAGCCCGGCGGCCAGCGACTCCGAAACGCCCAAGAGGAGTCCTCCCACGATGGCTCCGGGCATAGAGCCGTATCCTCCAAGGATGGCGGCGGAAAAACCCTTAAGTCCCAGCATGACTCCCACGTCATAGGAGGTCGTGGTGATGGGGGTGAGAATAATTCCAGCCACAGCCCCCAGCGCCCCGCTGAGCGTAAAAGAGAGAAGAATCATGCGATCGACCGGGATGCCGGTCAGCATGGCTGATCTCCGGCTGGCAGCCACTGCCCGCATAGCCTTCCCAGTGAGGGTTCCTTTGAAGAAGGAATTCAAGGCAAAAACAACGGAAATGGTAATCCCGAATATCCAGATACTTTGCGGCATGATGGCAGCCCCTAAGATGACGAAGGGAGTCTCTCCAGAAAAAGGGGGAAGAGTCATAGGGTTTTTGCCCCAAAGGATCATGGACAGGCCTTTGATGGAGATGGAAGCTCCGATGGTGATCATGACTAGAATGAGAATTTCCTTTGACCTGGACTGGCGAATGGGGCCCCGCTCCAGAAGCAAGCCGACCGCTGCTACGCAGAAGATAGTCAGGAAAAAGGAAGGTAGCATGGGGAGTTTTAAAAAGCTGTGGAAGGTGATCATGAACATCCCCCCGAGCATGACAAACTCCCCCTGAGCAAAGTTGACGATTCCGGTAGCATTGTGGATGAGCGAAAAGCCGATGGCGATCAGGGCATAAGTGCTTCCCGTGGTAAATCCGGAGAGAAGGAATTGAAAAATCTGCAGCGATAGAGTCATCCCTTTTCTTTCGCGTGCTTAAAAGAGTAACCCAGCTTCAGAGCTTTCAGGTTAGCCTGCCGGAATCGTTCGGGAGATAATCTTCCGGTCACCCTTTCAGCGAGTGGATAGTCGCAGAACAATTTGTTGTGGCTAAGAACAAAACCTAAGAGGACCAGGTTGGCCATGAGGGGCGAGCCAACTGCCGCCGCCAAACCCGTAGCATCAATGGAAGGGTAGGAATCTGATGCTGGGGCATTGAGGATGAGCGTTCCCTCTTTGGATAAGAGATGGAAGAAGGTTTCCAGGGATCCTTCATCCAAAACCAGCATCAGGTCGGCCTGGCCACTTCGGATCAGGGGACCCCGGTAGGGTCCGACTTTCAGCGTTGAAATCACGGATCCGCCCCGCATGGCCATGCCGTGGGTTTCCGAGGCGATCACCTCCAGCCCCAATTCCAAAGCGCATTCCGTGAGAATCCGGCTCAGGAATAATACCCCCTGGCCCCCCCTTCCAGTGATGGCCATTTGCATTTTCATCTAAAACCTCTTCACCGCTGAGATCGCAGAGAGCGCGCCCTCTGCGGCCTCTGTGGTGAATTCGTTAAATTTTTTTATCGCTTCTTGCGGGCATACCTGAGCACATACGCCGCATCCTGAGCAAAGGTTTTGGTCGATCCTGGCTATACCGGATGGCGAATCCAGGCTGATGGCCGGGCATTCAAAGTCCCGGAAACAGATTTCGCAGGCAATACAATCCTCAGTAACTTCCAGGCAGTAATCTTTTTGTTTTTTGCTTGTCCCGGGCGTCATCAGACATGGGTGCCTGGCGATGATCACGGAGACTCCTCCATTTTCCGAGCGAGTTGCTCTATCTGCTTCCTTTATGGCCTGGATCATCCCTTCAAGTTGATATGGGTCGATCACCGTAAGGCTTTGGACCCCACTTGCCCTGACCAGATCCTCAATGGCCACGGCCTTTCCTTGACGGCCATCGGCCAGTCGTTCCAGCCCGGGAGTAGGTTGATTACCTGTCATAGCGGTTGTGGAATTATCCAGGATGATAAGGGTGAACTTCGCCCCATTATGGACAGCATTGATCAGGGCCGGCACTCCTGCGTGGTAGAAGGTGGAATCGCCGATAGTGGCCGCAATCGGCGGCGCCTCTCCTTTCATCTTGAAAGCATGGTAGAAGCCGGCGGCCTGGCTGATGGCTGCCCCCATGCAGAGGACCGTATCCACCGCCCCCAGGTTCAAACCCAGCGTATAACATCCAATGTCACTCGGGTAGATTCCTCCGGGTAAAGCCTGTTTCATGGCGTAAAATGCCGCCCTGTGCGGGCATCCAGGGCAAAGGGTGGGGCGCCTGGGCTTTCCGGATGGGACTGGTTTCCTCTCCCCAGGAATCCGCGCAAAAGCTTTAATGCTTTCGAAAAGAACATCTGGAACGAGTTCTCCCTGAGAAGGGATCGAGCCATCCAGTCTGCCCTTGATGCGGCCCCGCACGGCCAGTTGCATCTCGATCACGGGGTAGGTTTCTTCAATGATGAGAATATCTTCGAAAGAGTCGATTTCATCGAGAATAACCTTGACCCTCAGAGGGTAAGGCATTTTCACTTGATAGAGAGAAATCTGGTCTTCCAGTTTCAGTTCCTTGATGATGTCGTGGGTATGGGCGAGAGCAACCCCGGAAGAAATGATGCACCGCTGGGCGCGGTTGTTTCCCAATATCTTAACGAATGAGTCTTGGCAGTATTTCTCTGCGATAGCTTCGATTTTCTGGTTTAACTGCAGGTGGAGTTGAAGCCGATATCTTGGCGTGGCTGCCCAGCGCTGGGGATCTTTGGGGAAGCCGGAAGGCAAAGCAGGGCTGCCAATCTCTCCCAGAAGGACCCCTTGCCTGGAATGGCAAACTCGGGTAGTAGGCCTGATCATCACCGGGATCTCGAACTCCTCAGAAATCCGGTAACCAGGCTTAATCATGTCCTTCCCTTCCTGGGGGGTTGAGGGATCCAGCACAGGAATCTTGGCCATCATGGCCATCATCCGGCTGTCCTGTTCGGTCTGAGAGCTGTGGGGGCCGGGATCATCTGCAGAAACAATAAGGAAGCCGCCCTTAACCCCGGTATAGGCCGAGCTCATCAAAGGATCGCAGGCTACGTTCAAACCGACCTGCTTCATGCTGACGGCCGAGCGGCCTCCGGTGTAGCTGACGGAAAGAGCGGTCTCGAAGGCAACTTTCTCATTGATGGACCATTCGCCCATGGCCGGACTCTCAGCTGCTTTGGCCATCTCGATGAAGGACGAGAGAATCTCCGAAGCCGGGGTCCCGGGGTAAGAGGCGGCAAAGGAACAGCCGTTCTCCAGCAGTCCGCGGGCAATGGCTTCATTTCCCAGAAGGATGCGTTTCAAGGTTTTTTCTCCTTTGCCACAGAGATCACCGAGAGCACAGAGAAATAAATAATTTTACAATCGAAAATTGTCATGGCGAATCCGCCGCAAGCGGATAAAGCAGTCTCATGATATTGCCTCATCCTTTCATTTCCCGTCAAGGGGCTTTCTTGCTTTGTTCAATGCTGTTTTCAATTTTGCATCTTGATTTTTGGAGTTCGTTTTCCACTCTATCTCTGTGATCTCTGAGTCCTCTGTGGCAAAAAAGGCTTTAAAATAAAAAAGCCGTGAACAACTTGAAGCTGCCCACGGCTTTAAAAAATTCAATATGTTACTATCTCATTCCGGCCGGTTTATGGGCAGACTTCACCTCCTCTTCTATTCCACCACCAGCCCCAGAATGTTAACCGCTTTTTGCCCATTAAACCTTGCCTCCCAAAACAGGAAATTTTTATACTACATCCCAAAATCCTTGTCAAGATTTTTCTTGCAAAATATTTGGTCTAAATATAGACTTAATTTAGACCCGGTAACGGAGGTTAAATAATATGAAAATGAGCGAAAAAGTCAAACCAATCAGCTTTTTTAAGTCACATGCTTCGCAAGTAATCCGCGATATTGTGGAAAATCATGGAACCGTTGTAATCACCCTCAATGGAGAAGCAAAGGCTATTCTTCAAGATATCCGCGAATTTGAGAAAACGCAGGAAAGCCTGGCGCTGCTTAAAATTTTGGCGCAGAGCAGGAAAAGCCTGGATGAAGGGAAATACAGGCCAATGAAGGAGGCATTTATTCGTTTAAGAGATAAAGTTAGGGAGTTCAACAAACCGTGAATTTCACTGTTTATCTTTTGGAAGATGCTGAGGAAGATCTTTTTGAGATATATCGTTACATCGCGCAGAATGATTCCGTGGAAAAGGCCGATAGGCTTCTGGACAACCTGGAAAAAACCATTCTCAAACCGGAGGTAATGCCTGAGAGGGGACATCTTCCGCCCGAATTAGAACGAATAGGCGTGCGGGAATATCGAGAAGTTTTTTACAAGCCATACAGAATCATTTATCAGGTTATAAAATCTGAAGTTTTTGTCCATGGCGTGTTGGATGGGAGAAGGGACTTGCAAGATATTCTACAAAACAGGGTGTTGCGGTAGAAGACTTTAACGCCGATGCTCGGCTGATTTGGCCACATGCTCGCTGATGCGAGCACGTCGCTTATACACAAAGGTTATCTAACAATTGGTAATCATCAATTGTTTGTCCCAATTGCTGATGATATTCGTAACTATACTAGACAGACTTCTTCCTGAAGTCAACGCCTTGACAGATCCCACAGAAAGGTGTAGATTTCAACTCATAATCCTTGGTAATTTGCGAACATTACAGATTTTAATGCGGTTCATTCTTTTTACTCTTGACATTTCATTTTGGTTCTTTAAAACATCGTCATAAAGGGAGAGGAAATATTTGGGGAGAGGGTTCCAAGCAGGCATCCCGCCAGAAAAAAATTGGGTTGATCGAGATAGGATGGATTCAGTAGTTAGCGAAAAATACTATTCTTTGAACTTCATCCACCATGAGTTTTTGCTCCACTTTTTTCACCTGTCTTGGTTCAGCGGGAAATGGAGTAACGCCGCTTTTTCATTCCCCAGAGTCTCCCCTTCCCTTTCGGTTCTGAGGCCTTTCTAAAGAGGATTTAATCTCGTTGCGAATGAAGGCCCTAAGGCTTTCAGTGATCCAGCCAAGGCATGATCTTGAAGGAAAAGGAGGTGGTCGATACGTCTCAAGTAAGAAATAGGATGGGCCAAAATTTCCATAAAGGGATAAGATTTTTCTGGAGGTTTGCAGAGAAGGGGGGGAAAGAAAAATGGCCAAAACCTTGACTTCAAGTTTGTTCCCAGTGGAGAACGAATCAAATGCCATTGAATTTTGCCAAGCGAGGATTCAGGGAATTTTTTATGGCTACAAAAGTAATTATCCCACATCCGGGCACCAAGCAAACGCAGGGAACGATCGGAATGTGGTTTAAGCAACAAGGGGAATTCGTAGAGAAAGGGGAAGCCTTATGCACGGTTGAAACAGAAAAAGCGAGTATGGAAATTGAGGCTCCCTGCTCCGGGATCTTGCGGCTTATATTGTGTCCGCGAGATTCCCAGGTATCCGTTGGAGATTGTGTCGCTATCATTGGCGATGCCGATGAAGATATATTTGCGCTGGAAGAGGAAATCCGGAGAACAAAAGGATGATCCCGCTGAAGTCATTCAAGCACGCTCTGAAAGGAGGTGGAAGGAGGCAAGGAGAGTTAGAATCATAACCGAAAAAATCCGCACCAATTGAATGGATGATGGATGGGGTACGGGTCAAGCCAAGGTGGGCAAAACGTCAGCCGCCCATAATAAATTTAGCTGGTCAACATGAACAGGAGGAATGGAAATGAGCCAGTCATATGCAGTAAAGATCCTAAACCCCGTGGGGGTTCATAAATTTAAGCCTATACCACCCGCCAAAAGATTAAATGACTTGAATAACAGATAGATAGGGCTGTAATGGAACCACAAGGCCCGAGGAAATGTAGCCCTGGATCGAGTGAAAGAACTGCTGTCCCAAAGATATAAAGGGATGACTTTTGAATGGTTCGAAACTAGGATTTCAGTCGAAGCAACCAAGGAATGGTTTGACAAAGTTAAGAAAAGTGGAGTCGATGGAATCGTCGCCTCCACCGGTGACTGAGGGTCGTGCACATCGTGGTTGGTCCGTAACCACGTGGGTTTGGAGGAGTTAGGAATTCCAGGAATTTCCATCGTTCAAGAAGGATTTGTGGAAGACGCCAAAGCATCAGGGGAAGCTTATCGAATGCCCAATCCTGCTATCGCTGTTACTCCGCATGTCTTTACTAGCCTCACTGCCCCACAAACGCGCCAGGCGGTCGATGTCATTATCGACGATATTATCCAAGGGCTAACGAAACCACTGCCACCCCCTAAAGAGAGTATCGTCGAAAGAATTACCACCCGCGGGCCGAAGGATGATTTGCTTGAATTTACCGGAAAAGACTATAAAGAATGTTTTGATAAGATGAACGATGCTTTTCTGGATTGGGGATGGAGCGATGGCTTTCCTATCATTCCGCCTACGGAGGAAGCCGTTAAGGAAATGCTAAAAGGCACCCGTCGCTCCCCGGATGATATTGTCGTGGAACAATTTGTTCCCGGAAATGCTCGGGGAACCGTTAAAAATATTGCCATCAACGCCGTAATGGCTGGCTGTAAACCGGAGTTTTTGCCGGTGGTCATTACCGCGATAGAGGCCATGCATGATCCGGCGATCAATTTGCGGGTCTGCACGATGTCGACCGGCCCTCATGCGCCTCTATTCATTGTGAATGGACCGATTGCGAACAAGCTAAAAATTAATTCCGGAATGTGCGCTTTGGGGCCGGCTGGACCTGAAAGACTATCCTTCGCCAATGTGGCGATTGGGCGGGCTGTGAGATTATGCTTGATGAATATGGGCAATTGCTATCC
>JACRCA010000344.1 GCA_016234425.1 Deltaproteobacteria bacterium
AGAATTCCTACAGAGAGGGAGATTCGGGTCCCCCATAAAATTCGTGATAGCACATCCCTCCCATACTCGTCAGTACCCAGGAGATGGGAAGGGTCTGGTGGTTTGAGGCGATTCGGGATGTTCTGTTCCAGAGGATCATAGGAAGAAATCCAGGGAGCCAGGAGGGCCATGACTATGACCAGGAATATGATGACCGAACCAATGACCGCGGTCCTGTTTCTTTTAAAGGTCCGCCAGAGCTTCCCCTTTTCCCCTTCCCGTCTCTGTCCGTCATTCATACTTGACTCTCGGATCGATTAACCCATAGGAAAGGTCTACCAAGAGGTTGATCAACACGACCAGGCTGGCATAGATCATCATGACCGATTGGAGAGTTATATAATCTCTCTGTTTAATGGCTCCGATCATCATCTTCCCCAACCCAGGCCGGGAAAAGACGATCTCTACCAGAACGGAATTCCCGATGAGCACAATGGCGTAAACCCCCACAAAAGCGGTGACGGGAATCAGGGCATTGCGAAGGGCATGGCCATAGATGACAAGCCGCTCCCGGAGACCCTTTGCGCGGGCCGTCCGGACATATTCCTCTTGAAGAACATTTAGCATCGATGAGCGAGTCGTCCGAGTAATATAGGCGGTCATCATAAGTCCCAGCGTAAGGGTCGGGAGGAATAGATGATAGAGGTTATCCCAAAGGTTAAGAATGTCTCCCGCTCCCAAGACGGGAAAAAGGTCTAACCGGATCGAAAAGACCAGCATCATGAGAATGCCCAGAAAAAAAGCGGGAATGGAAACACCGGCCAGAGAAAAAGTCCGCCCCAGATAGTCATAGAGGGCGTTCCTTCGCAGCGCAGTGAATATTCCTAACGGAATCCCCAGGATGATCCCCAAGAGAAGGGCGCTACACGTGAGTTGCAGGGTATAGGGTAAGACCCGGGCCACTTCAGGGGCAATGGGCAGGCCATTGATCATGGATTTCCCCAAATCCCCACGGATCAGGTTCCCCAAAAAATCCAGGTATTGGACCCAGAGGGGCTTGTCCAGCCCCATTTCTTTTTCCAGGGTTTCAATGGCTTCCTTGGAGGCATAGTCTCCCAGCACAGCCACCGCCGGGCCACCGGGCATGCTGCGCATGAGGAGAAAGATCAAGGTCACCACAGTTAACAGGATGGGAATAGAAATCAAAATCCGCCGGATGACGTATTGAATCACTGATTTACTCCTTAGTCTTACCCCCCTTCTCCCCTTGGAGAATGTGTCGTAATCACTCTTTGTCATTGCGAGCGACCGAAAGGAGCGTGGCAATCTCTTTGTTTTCAATGCCTTATGAGATTGCTTCGGTCGTTTCACTCCCTCGCAATGACATTTCGACACAGCCTCTCGAAAAGGGCTTCGTCGTGAGCTCGGCCGAGCGATTAGGGTGGAGGGTTCCCTCCAAGTCTTATTTTTTTAACAGTTGAGTACTTTCCGTAGCCCGAAGTCCATCCGTTAAGGTTTCAGGTTTATATCCCCAGTCTACATAGGATTTATTAGCAAAGAGATACCCCAAAGTAATCACAGGATAGGCGGCAACATGTTGCAAGAGCTTTTTTTGTGCTTCTTTCCAGATTTCCACTTGTTTCTTAGGATCACTCTCTTTGCTTGCATTCTCAATCAGGCTATCGATGCTGTCGATTACCCCATCCCCATTGGCATCAACCGCGCCGAGATGGGAAAAATTGGTTATGGGCTTTTTCCCAGTTGCTACGATGGAGGCCGAATGGAAGTATTGAGTAAGAATGATATTCGCGTCCGGCCTCATGGATAAATACACCACGATGGGATTCAAATTTTGCCGAATCCGGGTATGAAAGGTGGCGTGGTCCACGACTGAAATTTTCAGGTTAATCCCTATTTTCTTCAATTGGGCCTGGATTAATTCGTATGCCCGTTGATAAGACTCACTCTCAGACGTAAAAACATCCAAAGAAAAACCCTTGGGATACCCTGCTTCCGCGAGGAGCTGCTTAGCCTTATTAAGATCATACTCATAGAGGAGATTTTCCTTGGCACATTCCTCACGGGAGAGGCCCCCTTGTCCTACTGGAACTGGAGAATAAAGGGCCTCCGATAGTTTAGGACCATAGAGGGCAACAAACTCTTTCCGATTCAAGGCATAAGCCATAGCCTGTCTGATCTTTAAACGATCCAGAGGCTTTACGCTCATGTTAAAATGGGCCACGATGGTCTCTGAACCTGGAATGTTTTGCAATACGCTTCCCGGAATCTTTTCCATCTTTTCCGCCCAGGCGTCCTCACGGGGGCCTTCGACAACATCGATTTCTCCCTTTTGGAAAGCCATCTCTCGGCTGCTCAAATCTGACATATAGAAGAATTCGAATCCTTGGAGTCTCGGCGCACCCCTAAAATATTCCTTGTGGCGCTCAAGAACTACTTTCTCCATGGGTTTATAGCTTTTAAACATAAAGGGACCGGTGCCCACCGGATGGGTCCTAAACCAATCACTTCCTTTTTCTTCTAAGGGCTTCTTACAGACGATGAGACCCCCTCCTCGATTCACAATTTTGGGGAGAAATAGAGTGGCAGAAGTGGGGGTTTCCAGAGTTATTTTTACGGTATATTTGTCTACCGCCTCAAAGGTCATTCCCGTATAATCGCCAGAAAATGCAGAATATTTTTTATCCGCTGCGCGCTTAAAGGAATAGATCACATCCTCCGAAGTTAATTCATAGCTGGTTTTGCCATCGTAAGGATGGCTCTTCACCCCACGTCTCAGGGTTATAACCCATTCTTGGCGGCCACCGGGAAGAATTTTCGGGACGGGTATCGTTTTGGCCAAATCAGGTTCTATGGCCTCGGTGGTCATATTTCCGGGTTTATACCGCAGAAGGCCGCTGAAGATCATTTCCACCATGACCCGATCCTGAGATCCAGTCGCTAAATGAGGATCAAACGTCTTCGCCTCTGATTGCTTACAGGCCGATCGCAAAATCTGGCCTTCTGCCTGGCCCACTTGCCCCATAAGGAGGAAAGATACTCCGAGTAAAAAAAATAGCGCTACCCTTAATTTCCCAAAATGCTCACGAAAAAACTTTCCCATAGAAAGACCTCCTCTCTCCCAAAAATTTTTTTCTCGCTTTTCCCGGTTTTGATTTTCGAAATCACCTACTTTTTAGGAATTTTATCCATTCGCCCTACCTATTTCAAGAGAGGAAAAGGGGTCAGCCCTTGACTTGGGACAATCTCTTGTGGATGCTTTCGAGTTGTTTTTTCATGAGCCTCTCCCCCTGCAGCTTCGCCAAAAATCTCTGATACGCTTTGGCCACGGCAGAGTAGCTGATATCACCGAACAGTTGTCCAATCTGTCTGTTGGTCGTCCCTGTTAGCTATCAGCCGTTTTGGGTTCCTATAAAGAAGGCTACATGGCTAGGTAGAATTTTTTTATGTGCTCGCTACCCAACAGCTCGCTGGCCTTCCCCTCCAGAGCGATCCTTCCGTTTTCTAACACATAGGCTCGGTGGCTGATCTCCAAGGAAAATTGCACGTTCTGCTCCACCAAAAGAACAGCCACTCCCCGGCGATTGATTTCTTTCACCGCCGCGAAAGTTCTAACCACCAGCGCCGGCTGCAGGCCAAGCGATGGCTCGTCTAAAAGCATAAGGAGGGGTTTAGACATGAGGGCTCTGCCGATGGCCAACATCTGGCGTTCCCCTCCGCTCAGAGTTTTAGCTTTCTGATGGAGGCGCTCCTTTAACCTGGGAAAAAGGCTAAAAACCTCCTCTAACGCCTCCTTCCGGAGAGCCCGGGCAGTTTCAATGTAGGAACCCATCTGCAGGTTTTCCAGCACGGTCATTTCAGGAAACACTCGCGCCCCTTCAGGAACGATGGCCATCCCCAAACGTACTGTTTCCTCTGGAGAAAGTCCATCGAGGTCCTGTCCATTGAACAAAATCTTTCCGCTCTCTTTCTCATCCTTGGCCACCGGCATAAGTTTGACGATGGCTTTCAGGAGGGTGCTCTTCCCAGCTCCGTTAGGTCCGATGACTGTGACAATTTCCCCCGGGGAGACGTGCATAGACACGTCCCACAAAATGTGCACATCCCCATAGAAAACGTTCAGACCTTGGATCTCCAGCATACTATTTACCTGATTCCTTTCCTGCAAAGGAAACCCTATGCGAATTGGTAACCATTTCTTCTTAGCACGAATCCTCTCCCCCTCCCCTGCACCCCTCCCACGAGGGGAGGGGAAGTGGTTTGGGTCATTGGAAAATTTGAATTCCCGATTTGTTTGGGATTTCGATATTTGGATTTAGGATTTTTGTCCCCTCTTACTCTGCAAAATCGTGCCCATAATTCCCCGGGGCATAAGAAGGATGACAATGACGATCACCACCCCCACGAGAATCAGATAATCATACACGAATTTTGCGCCTAGATATTCTGAAATCAACGTGAGAAAGCATGCTCCGATCACCGGTCCAAGGACAGTGCCCATTCCGCCCAGAAGCGTCATGATGACCATCTGGATGGTTCGAAGTACGTTGAAAACGTCATCGGGGATGATATAGGTCAGCCAGTAAGCCTCCACTCCTCCGATGCACCCGATCAGGCTCGAACTCAAAACGTATGCCCGCATTTTGATTTTCAGCGTCGGAACGCCCGAAAGCTCTGCGGCCTGCTCCGCTTCGCGGATGGCTCGCAGGCCATAACCAAATTTGCTCCTTTCCAGAAGGGCCGTTAGGGCTACAGTCCACGCCATAAAGAAGAGCATGATGTAATAGAAATAAATCTCTGCCGGAGCAGGAGGAAAAGTTAAACCATGAGCCCCCCCAAAAAATTCAAACCCCGCCACTCGATCCCACTCGAGCACAACCTGCTTCAACCCTTCCGCAGCGGCAAAGGTGGCGATGGCAAAGTAAGCTCCCTGCAACCTTAAAGTGGAAAACCCCACCACCAAAGACAACGCAGCGCAAACCCATCCTGCCAAGAAAACACTCAGGAAAAAGGGCAGTCCCCCTTTGATCATCAGGATCGCCGTACAGTACGACCCCACTCCAAAATAGGCTACCGGGCCAAAGTCGATATATCCGCTGTATCCACACATCATGTTCCAGCAGCCAGATAGGGCTGCCCACATAAAGACGAGGGAGAGGAGCCGCAGACGGTACCCTTCCAGCCCAAGAAAAGGAAGAATCACCAGGATAATCCCAACGGCCAGGGAGGCAAACACGAAATTCCTGAACCGGATGTGAGGCCTGAACATAATCAGTTTCCTACTCCACAATTCCCTTCCCCAGGATCCCTCCTGGGCGGATGATGAGCATCAAAAGAAGAAGGAAAAAAGTAAGGGCGAGAGAAAGCCCCGCGGTCAGGTAAGTGGTGGTCAAGGATTCTAAGACCCCCAGGATCATCCCTCCCCAGAGAGTTCCGGGAACGTAACCCATTCCACCCAGAACCACGACGCAAAAAGCTATGACCGTGAAGGGAAGCCCCATTTGCGGATAAATGACAAAGGTGCTGGAAATCAGAGAACCGGCCAGGCCCGTGATCCCCGTGGCCAAGGCAAACGTCAGGATATAAATTCTAAAAATTTTCACCCCCATGAGCCGGGCCATCTCCCGATCCTGGGCCGTGGCCCGGATCGCTCGCCCGATCTCGGTTCGGTAGAGGAGAAAATAGAGCCCGAAAGTGACCCCCATGGCCACGGCGAAGGTGGTCAATCGAGAGTAAGGGAGGATGAGTCCATGGAAGTCCAGGTTTAAACCCGAGTAAGAAGTACTCAGCGTGCGGTAGTCTGCTGTCCAGGCTCTCAAAGCCAGGTTAGAGAGCACCAGGTGAAGCCCGAAGGTAAGGAGGTAAGACATGATAGGCGGTGACCCTACCAATCGGTTGATGGTCAGTTTCTGGAGGAAAAAACCGAGGAAGAAAAGGGCGATGAGGGTCAGGGGAAGCGTAAGGAAAGGATCCAATCCTGACAGAAAAAAAAGCCAGTAGGTAATGAAAGCTCCCAGCATCACGAAGTCGCCGTGGCTGAGATTTACCACGCCCATAACTCCGAAAGCCAGGCAGAAGCCCGCGGAGCAGGCCGCATAAATGCCACCCAGCAAAATCCCGTTGACCAGCGATTGGAGAAAAAGGAGCATGAGACGAAATCTATTGGGGGGACTTTATGGTCTCATCGGGCCTTCCATGGCCTCATAGGGTAGATTGGCTTTCCTTCAGCCGTTTCAATGGGAAAAACGTGAACCAGTTTTCCTCCCTGCACCTGAACCACCACCGGAGGATGAATTTCATTTGCGCCATCCGGGGCAAAGCGGATCGGGCCGTAGAAATTGTCGAAGCGCTTGGAATAGAGGTACTGCCTGATTTTTTCTCGATCTCGATCTTTCAAGGGGGGAGTGATTCCCAGCTCCTGCACCGCCTGTTGCTGAATTAACGCTCCGGCCACGCTCGCGGCCTCCACGAAATCTGGAGCCCTGCCAAACCTCTTTAAATATTGGTTATTAAAATCCCGGGCCCTTCCAAAAACATCATCCCGGTACGGTAGATTGGGAGTCCATTCCGAAGCCGCAAAAGCATACTCTGCATCTTTGCCGAGAGAGTCAACAAAATCCGGAACCGTGGGCCCGTAGCTGAAAAAAACCCCTTTGGGGGAAAAGTCGATCTCTTTCAGACTCTTCATCGTGCGCATGGCCACCAGGGAGTGGGACCCAATCAAAAGCACATCGGGCCTCTTCTCTTTTACTTTATTCAGCAGGGAATTGTAGTCCGTCAGAGCCATGGGAAAAAGTTCGAAATGGAGGATTCTCACCCCCACTTTTTGCGCATAAACCTTGAAGCCATCTGCAGCGTCCGCGCAGAAGGGAATGTTTGCCCCGATGATCGCGGCAGTTTCCGGACGGGGATTGAGCGTGGGTAGGATTTCCACGCATCCCCGAACTTCCTCCGGGGCCTTTCCCAGCAAGGAGAAATAATATCGAAAGCCCCGGTCGAAAAGCTTGAGCGTACTGGCGGCTCCCGAAGTCATGGGATAGCGAAATCTTTCCGACACCGCGCTGGCCGCGATCACCTGGCTGCTCCCAAAACCACCCAGGAGGAGGTCCACTTTATCTTCCGTAATCAGTTTTTCCGTGAGCTTAGCACTGGTTGGAGGGTCGCTTTTGTCGTCATAGAAAATCAATTCCACGGGATAGCGCTTCTCTCTGATTTCAATCCCCCCTTTGGCATTTACCGTTTCTTTCCAAAATAGGTAGGCATCCTTCACCAGAGCTCCATCTTTGCCAAAAGCCCCGGTCAACGGGACAGGGAATCCAAATCGGAGCGGGCGCTCTGCGCCCAACGATTCAGTAGGCGAACTCAAAAAAAGGAAAAGGGCGAAGTTGATGAAGATTCCCGAATAAATTTTCTTGTTCATCCCCTGCCTCTTCACTGCTGTCACCCCCTGGGAAAATGGAAGTATCCTATATTATCAAAAAATGCCCAGATTATGCAAAAGCAAAAGATTCTGCTGGATCCCCAAGATGATTTCTTCTTGCTGCGGGGTGGCCACTATGCTAATTTACAGTCATGGCTTTTAAAACCCTGGAATGGAAGAAGGGAAAACTTGTTCTTCTGGATCAAACCAGGCTTCCCCTGAAGGAAGTTTATGTGGAGTGTCTAACTTACCAGGAGGTAGCCCAGGCCATCAAGAATATGGTCGTTCGGGGAGCCCCGGCCATTGGCGTGGCTGCAGCCTTTGGCATGCTCCTCGGTGCCCGAGAATCCAACGCCCGAACCCCGGCCACTTTCCGGCGGGAAATGGATAAAGTAAGTCAGACTCTCCTGGCCACCCGTCCCACAGCTGTAAACCTTCTTTGGGCTGTGGAGCGAATGAAAAGGGTGGCTGAAGAGAACATGGGAAAAGGGATGCTGGTTGTTGGGAAAAAACTCCAGGAAGAAGCGCTACGCCTCCTCGAGGAGGATGTGCAGACCAACCGGGAACTGGGAAGGCAAGGGCAAATTCTCATTCCCGACGGTTGTTCCATTCTCACCCACTGCAACGCCGGAGCCCTGGCCACGGCCGGCTATGGGACAGCTCTGGGAGTGATCCGCGCCGCTTTCGAAGCCGGAAAACGAATTCATGTCTTTATCGACGAAACCCGCCCCTTCCTCCAGGGTTCTCGCCTGACCGCCTGGGAGCTGATGAAAGACGGGATTCCTTGCACCCTGATCGCAGACAATATGGCCGGGGCGCTCATGGCCCAGGGGAAAATTCAGCTGACGATTGTCGGGGCAGACCGGATCGTGGCTAATGGCGACGTGGCCAACAAAATCGGGACCTATTCCCTGGCCCGGCTTTGCCATGTCCATCGCATTCCTTTTTATGTGGCCGCTCCCACTTCCACCATCGACCTCTCCATAAAAAGGGGGGAGGCCATCCCGATTGAACAAAGATCTCCGGCAGAATTGACTTCCTTCAATGGACGACGCATTACCCCGGAAGGAATGCGGGTGTTAAACCCAGCTTTTGACGTCACCCCCCATCGGTATGTTACCGCCATCATCACAGAAAAAGGAATTATCCAGAAGTTTTTTAGGACGGGTTTGAAGAAAATTTGTTTTCCCCCATCCTATTTCTCCCCCTCGAGGGAGGAGGGCTGGGAGGGGAGGAGGAGGAGATGATCTCTCAATCGATGGTGGAATTGATTGAAAAGAACGCGGATAAGTTGGCCAGGCAATGGTTAGAGGATGTAACCAAAAATGTCCATACCCCTTTCTATCATACCTTCAATCAGGACTACCTTTATGAACGAGCCTTCAATATGTATAAAAGCTTGGGGCGCTGGCTCAGTGTCCAGACCCCCAAGGAAGAGACTGTCAAGTTTTACAAAAAATATGGGCGCGATCGCTACCGCGAGGGTTTCCCCCTTCCAGAATTGATTTACTCTTTCATCCTCTTTCGCCGTCACCTCTGGCTTTTCATCCTGCACGCTGGTTTCTACGAGACGGCCTACGAATTGCTCCGCGCTCTGGAACTCAACAACCGGGTGATCCTTTTTTTCGACCGGGCCATGCACGGCATGGCCTTGGGGTACGAGGAATCCCGGAAAAATCCCCCGACTAAATCCCCTCAATAATCGAAACTTACGATTCCGTCGGCCGTTACGACGATAATCATTCTCTTGGCATCCCGGATGACCAGGGTGAAGTCCTGGTATGTCTTGCCGTTAATAATCAGCCCGGTCAACTCGTTCCCCTCTGATAAAACCCGGCACCCTTCGTATTTTTCGACCACCTTTTTAACCAGGGCCAGCCGTTGACCCTTGACCTTCTCGCCCCGCTCCATCAGGATGCGCTTCTGGGCCGGACCTTGATCCTGGGCCCACATTTTCATCACCCCAGGGTTCATGAAAAATAGGAATATCGAGATCATAACCGCCCACTTCTTCATCCTTTCCCCCTTTTTCGTATTGTCAAGAACTAACCACAGAGGCCTCCGAGAAATTATTAATTTTTCAGAGAGTTAAAAAAGGGAAATTAATGAGCCAAGGCTTCCTCATAGACGCTCTCTAATAAGCCAGGCCCTAATGTGGAATGAACTGCGAGGGCGCGGGATATGATTGAACACAGAGGATTTCTCTGTGAACTCTGTGGTTTCATATGTTCCCTTTCTCGGTTTTAGTGTCGGCATGGTGTTTGATGACCAGAGCCTGCACCATGAAGATGACCCCTTC
>JACRCA010000343.1 GCA_016234425.1 Deltaproteobacteria bacterium
CTCACATCAATTGACGATTCTCCAGAATTACCGGGTCAACAATCTCTCCGCAGATCAAACATTTCCATCCCTAAAACTGTTCATGGGGACCGTAAAATTTGTCATAGACCATGGCACCCCGGCAGCGATGACCCTTCATAAAAAGCAATTTATCCATTAAATCCCCTCCATTCCCGCCGGGTGGAAAACGGTGTGAAAAATCATTTCATAGGGCTCTTGGAGAAGGTTCATCGCCCCCCGAAGTACCCTAAAACGCTCCGACTTCAGGTGGCCTTTAAGATTCCCCTGGGTATCCCATTCTTCCAGAAGACAGAGTTCATTTTCATCCTCCATACTCTGGCAAAAGTCGCAGCGCTGGCATCCCTTCTCCGTCCTTATGGAGCCGATCAGTGAAGCGATCGTCTGGGACAGCTCCAGGTGCTTCTCAGAAAGGACCTTCATGGTTAGGGGGTCAGGTCTTGCAATCACACTTTCGCTGACAACGCAGATAATTTTTGTATGATTGCAAGACCTGACCCCCTCTGTTGTTAAAAGAAGCTACAAGCGGCGCGTTGGTTTTCCCATCCTAAAGATTCCTCCTTTTATTAAAAGAAGCTAAAAAAGCGCATAGTGCTTGGCGCATAGCGTAAATAAGCCGTACAACCAAGAGAATTATTTTCATCCTGCGCTGCGGCCAAACCTGGCTTTGACTAAACGACGCCTCTCTCGCTTAAAGGACGATTATCCAGAATTCTCTGGGGACTGAAGGAGCCGAGGTCCAGGAATGGAGTCCGGCCCAGAATTAGCTCGGCAAGGTAACGGCCTGATGCTGGAGATTGCTGGAGGCCATGGCCGGAGAAACCGTTGATCAGGTAAAGGCCCTTCAGCTCGGGCCAGGGTCCCAAGATGGCATTGCTGTCCAGCTGGTTTTGAGCGTATAGTCCAGCCCAACCTCTGACCAGTTTGAGCGTATCGAATGCCGGGACGATCCGGGCAAGTTCAGGCCAGAGGATCTCGGTAAAGCGTTCCTTTTCCCAGGTGAAATCGAACCCAACTTTGTCCTCATCCATCGAGCGGCCGACAAGGATTAGGCCTCCGGTTTCGGACCGGAAATAAAGACCTGAAGGGGCGATAATTAATGGTAGGGGTCGTACCAGAGTGATAGCGGGCTTTAAAGCGAAAACTTGGCGCTTGATCGGAACGACGGGCAGTTCTACCCCGGCTGTGCGGGCTATTTCAGCTGCCCAGGGACCGGCGGCATTAACGACGATGCCGGCATTGAGTACCAGACCTGATGCCAGCTGTACCCCCGTGATCTGGCGTCCAGATTTGCTGAGCTCTATCACCTCATCTGTAATATATTGAGCTCCCAAAGATACGGCTTTGGCCCGGTAGGCCATCATTACCGCATAGGGGTCCAGATATCCATCCTTGCGGCCAAATGTGCCACCCACCAGGCCATTGACTGAGAGTATAGAAAATTCCCTTTTGATCTTTTCAGAAGACCACCACTCCACTTCGCCTCCTAATTTCTTTTGCACAGTTAAGGATTCCTCTGCCAAAGCCCTGCCAGAGGAGTCGATCAAGAAGAGGTAGCCCTCCTCGCGGAAGTTGATGAATGGTTTTTCACCGTTAACGGCCATCTCCTCCTCAAAGTGGGCGAAGCAATCCAGGGCGTAAAGGGAAATCTGGATGTTTTCCTTCAGGCTGAACTGAACCCTAACCCCACCCAGAGAAAGAGAACTCGAAGCCTGGCTATAGGTGGGGTCACGCTCCACCACAGCCAGCCTGAGTTTCGGGTTGGAGATAAGCAGGTGGTAGGCCACCGACGAACCCATCACCGCGCCCCCCACGATGATGACGTCATAGAAATTGCTTCTCATCATTCCCCTCTAAAATTGCAGTATATCCAAATTCAATTAAAAGGGAACAAAATAATGATTCATAGAGTAAACTTGACACTGAGGATGACCTGTGAAATATTAATGGCCAAATTTTAGCAACGGAAAGAAAGGCAGGATAGGAAAAGATGAAAAGAATGAAGTGGGTGGCTGTTCTGATCCTTATTCTACTGGGTGCGGGGATTTGGTTGGTTTTGGTCAAATTCGAGTGGGAAAAGCCGACCATTCAACTCCTGACAGATTCGAAGTACCTCAGCAAGGAGCTATCCTTTAAGGTTGAGGACCAGAAAAGTGGGGTGGCGGAGGTCCGGGTAGAGATCACCCAGAAGGGAAAGACGGCAACGCTTTTAACAGAAAACTTTCCCCGAAAAACTCAGCGCGTAGAAAAAGTTCTCGCCATGCGCCCTTTGCCGGAGGGCCTGAAAGACGGCGAAGCTCAAATCAAGATCTCGGCGTTAGATCATTCCTGGAACAAGGGAAACCCGGTGGTCCTGGAGAAAAGTGTGATCATTGATACCACCCCTCCTGATTTAAGGACATTGAGTACTCTGCATTACATCAACCAGGGGGGCACTGGATTCGTCACCTATCAGACATCTGAGGAAACGCCGGTGAACGGAGTTCAAGTGGGAGACCTTTTCTTCCCAGGGTATTCTTCGGGAAAAGATCGCTATTTGGCTTACTTCGCTTTGGCCTATGATTCCCCCAGGGATGTGGGGGTTTCATTAGTAGCGGAAGATCAGGCAGGAAACCGGATGAAGGCCGGCTTTCGCCCGGTCGTCAAACCCAAAAGCTTTAGAAAAGATAAGATTCAGCTCACGGATACTTTCTTAAAAAACATCATCCCCTACTTTACGGAACGAGACCCGAATCTTCGCGGCACGCTTCTGGACATCTTTCTAACTGTGAACCGCAAGCAGCGCCTGCTGGATCATCAGCAAATTAAGAAGCTTTGCCAGAATACCTCGGCCACTCCCCTATGGTTAGGACCTTTTCTTCGATTTCCAAATTCAAAGCCCATGGCCCTTTTCGGCGAGGACCGAACTTATTGGTACGAGGGGAAGCAAGTTGACCAGCAGGCTCATCTGGGAATTGACTTAGCCTCCACCGCTCATAGCCCGATCCCGGCAGCCAACTCGGGAAAAGTTATTTTTGCTGGGCCACTGGGCATATACGGAAATACCGTGTTGATCGACCATGGCTGCGGCCTGTTCAGCATGTATTCCCATCTTAGCCAAATCGAAACGGAAGTAGGAAAGGATGTGAGAAAGGGAGAAATCCTGGGGCGCACTGGCTCCACTGGGCTGGCTGGAGGCGACCATCTCCATTTTAGCTTGCTGGTTCATGGCGTGTTTGTCAACCCGATTGAATGGTGGGATGAACATTGGATCAAGGATAATATCGAAAAGAAGATGAAATGATTTCTTTGGACAACATATGAAACCACAGAGATCGCAGAGAAATTTTCTGTACTACTAACGTGCAAAATCTTGAAATTTTGTTAAGAAAGTTTAATTTGGAAACTGGCCTTGAAATCCCTCAACCCCCCTTTGCAAAGGGAAGGCGGGGGGGATTTCTGGGATATGGTGCGGCTATAAACCAAAGTTATTATTTGGGTTGCAGCTATGCCCCGC
>JACRCA010000347.1 GCA_016234425.1 Deltaproteobacteria bacterium
CTCAATTCTTTCCCCAATCTTCTCCGGATGTATCCGGCGGCGCTTTGTAATCCCTGAAGAGAGGCTTCTTCTTTGGGACGGTCTCCCCTGGCGCTAAAGAAGACTGTGGCCAGTTTCAGGTCGCTGGTTACGGCCACCTCAGTAATGGTCACCGCCTCCAGGCGGGGGTCGTTGAGATCCCGTAGAAGCATCTCGCAGATGACCTCCCGGATTAAGTCGCCGACTCGGTTGGCTCGCTTATAAAGCATAGGTCTCTTTCACCGCAGAGAACGCGGAGACCGCAGCTCTCTGGGGTCTCTGCGGTGGAAATTAGAAATTAATGATCTCGATTTGCGAGTTGGCCACATCGGTGAGTTGGGTATTCTCGATGAAATTGATCACCTGATCCAAAAGGGAATTAATATGCTGCCGATCATTTCCGACCGCGCAGATTCCCAGCACTGCCTTCTGCCACAAATCGTGATCCTCCACCTCAGAAATGGAGATGTTGAACCTCTTCCTCGCTCGCTGCACGATGCTCCGGAGCACCTGCCGCTTTCCCTTCAGGGAAAAATTCTCGTGGAGGAAAATTTCCATTTGGCACACTCCAATGACCATTTTCCTGATCCCCTGTTTATAATTGCGCAGTTACTTTTTCGGTTACGTAGGATTCGATGATATCATTCTCCTGGATATCCCGGAACTCTCCCAGGATAATCCCGCACTCGAACCCCGCAGACACCTCCTTTTGATCATCCTTTAAGATTCTCAAAGAGGTTATGTTTCCTTCATAAATCATTTTACCATCGCGGACAACGCGAGCATGCGAGCCCCTGATGATCTTCCCTTCACGGACATAGCTGCCCGCCACCACCCCGACCCGGGAGATGTTGAAAAGCTTGCGTACCTCTGCCCGGCCCATCAGGCGCTCTTCATAAATTGGCTCCAGGAGCCCTTCCATGGCCTTGCGTACATCGTTTAAGGCATCATAGATGACCGCATAAAGGCGCACATCAATTTTCTCCTGCTCGGCCAGGAATTGGGCTTTGGGCTCAACTTTTACGTTGAACCCTAGGATGATGGCCTCTGAGGCAGAGGCCAGCATGCAGTCCGATTCATTGATGGCTCCTACTGAGGAGTGCAGAATTTTCACCTGCACCGCCTCAGTGCTCAGCTGGTTGAGGGCTTCGGTCAGGGCTTCTATGGACCCTTGCACGTCTGCCTTGAGGATGAGGTTTAAATCTTTGACCACGCCTTTTTTCATCTTCCTGTAGAAATCTTCCAGGGTAATTTTGGCAGTTTTGGCCAGCTCGAGCTCCCGCTGCTTCTGCAGCCTCTGGGTGGCCAGCTCTTTGGCTCGTCGTTCATCCGTGACCACCACGAAAGTATCCCCAGCATGGGGGACGCTCGCCAGCCCAATCACCTCCACGGGAGTGGAAGGTCCGGCACTCTCAATCTTTTCGCCCCGGTCATTAATCATCGCTCGTACATGCCCGAAAAGCGTACCGCAGACGAAGGCATCGCCTACGTGGAGGGTTCCATCCTGAACAAGGACCGTGGCCACTGGTCCCCGGCCCTTATCCAGCTTGGCCTCGATGACTGCGCCCGTCATGGGACGGCTGGGATTGGCTTTCAACTCGAGAACTTCGGCCTGGAGGAGGATCATGTCCAAGAGCTCTTCTAATCCGATTTTTTGTTTAGCAGAGATTTCGGCAACAATGGTTTGTCCACCCCAGGCTTCGGGTACGAGTCCGTACTCGGTCAGGGTTTGCTTGACCCGTTCCGGGTTGGCGTTCGGCTTATCAATTTTATTGACGGCCACGATCAAAGGGACCTTCGCGGCTTTGGCATGGTTGATGGCTTCCACTGTCTGAGTCATGACCCCGTCGTCAGCGGCAATCACAAGAACGACGATGTCCGTGACCTGCGCCCCCCTGGCCCGCATGGCCGTGAAAGCCTCATGGCCCGGGGTGTCCAGAAAGACGACTTTGCGGTGATCCACGTTGACCTCATAAGCCCCGATGTGCTGGGTGATCCCGCCGGCTTCTCCGGCCGTCACATTCGTCTGACGAATGGCGTCTAAGAGAGAGGTCTTGCCATGATCTACGTGCCCCATGATGGTTATTACCGGAGGTCGGGAAATGAGGTCTTCAGAGCGCTCTTCTTTCTCTCCGATTAAATCTTCAATCTCCCATCCAGTTTTTTCAACCTCGTAGCCGAAATCTGTGGCCACCAAAGAAGCGGCATCGACGTCTATGGCCTGGTTAATTGTTACCATCAAACCCAGTTCCATCAACTTCTTGATTACCTCCGAGGCCTTGATGCCCATGCGTTTGGCCAACTCCCCGACAAGAATGGCCTCCGAGATGCGAATTCTCCTCTTGATGGCCTTGGGGATGGTCGGTTCGGGTTTGCCTATTTTGGGCTTAGAGCCCTTTAACTTTGCTTCATGATCTAAAATAAAGGGCTTTGATCTTCGCTCCTCCAGGTAGTAATCATGCTCCTTAAAAGCACGCTTTTTCGTCGTGATGATACGGACCCGCTGCGGTTTCCCCTCTTCGACGACTTGCACATCCTTCTTTAGCCTTCTCCTCCGCCGACCCCTCTCTTCCTCAGGAACAAACCTGGCGCCCGCCGGGGTGGGTCGTTGTAATATTATCGGGGGTTTGGGTGGGGCAAGGGGCGCTTTTGGTGGAACAGGAGATGGAGCTTCTTTGGCAACTGTTCGATATTCCGGAACCTGTGGCGGGAGGGGTACCGCAGGACGTTCTATAATCTTCGCCGGTTCTTCTTTCTTTTTCGCTTTGGCCGGGGGCTTTCCAGGGATTTTCGGCTTTTCCGTAGGAACCACCTCCGATATTTTCGGAGGTATGGGTTTCTCCAATTGATGAGGTCCCTCTGTTAAGGGTTCTCTCCCTTTTAGGCGAGCTTCTTGTTTGGCTACGGGCTGCGCTTCCACGAATACCCCCTCCTTTTTCTCTACCTCAAGGATCGGGGCTTCGGCGGGTTTAGAGGGCACGGGGAATACAAGTGGAGACACGGAAATGACTGGGGGAGCCGGGGGAGGGACTTTGACTTCCCCTGGTCGAGTTGGAGGGGATGCTGGCTTAGCCGCGGGCTCTTTTACCGGTTTGAAAACCTCGGGGGTTGGCGCTTTCCTGACTGCCGGTGGTTTTACTTCCTCTTTGGCTTCTTGGGCGATGGGCTCAGGAGTAAGGGGGATCACTTCTTCGCGTTTTACCCTTCGGCGGATAACCGTGGGCTTGATCCGCTGCTCAATCACTCCTTCTTTGCGTGATAGGCTGATTTGATTTCTTACTCGTTCGGCATCAGATTCTTCGAGGGTACTGTGGACATTTTTGAATACCAGACCCATCTTTTCCAAAAACTTGAGGAGATCCTTATTCTCCATCTTCAATTCTTTGGCCAATTCATGAATTCTGATTTTCGTCACCCCTTATACCCCCTTCGATGACCCTTTCGACCCTCAGCCGTTTTGTTTCGACTTCTGGCTTTTCTTTTCGCCCGCTTTATCTAAATGAGCCTTGGCTGCCTCGATCAATTTCTCCGCTTTCTTTAGGCCGATGCCATCAATCTTAGATAGCTGCTCAGCTGTTGCCTGACAGAGGTCCGCCACGGTGATATATCCGGCCGGGTTGAGCAATTGGGCTGTTTTTTTTCCAACGC
>JACRCA010000040.1 GCA_016234425.1 Deltaproteobacteria bacterium
AAAACGCGGGGGCAAGATGACCTTCGTGGTCTTTGAGTTCACCTTCTACAACCAAGAGGGCGAGAAAGTCCAGGTTTCCCGCTCCACGATCATTCGGACTGGCGGAGTGGTTAAGGATTAGGAGGTTTTCCGATGGAAAAGAAAGTTCTCTACTTTGAGGATGTCCGGGAAGGAGATGAAGCCCCTCCCTTAGTAGTGCCCAACATCACCCGAACCCAGATCGTCAAGTACGCCGGTGCTTCTGGTGACTTCAACCCCATTCACCACGATGAACTCTACGCCATCCGCGCGGGCAATGATCGGATCTTTGCCATGGGCATGATGACCGCTGGCTTCCTGAGCCACATGATCACGGACTGGGTGGGAGGCGGAAATTTAAGAAAATACAGAGTTCGCTTCGCCACCCGCATCTGGCCGAGTGATACAGTTACCTGCAAAGGGAAGATCACTATGAAATATACCGAAGAGGGAAAAAATTACATTGAAGCCGACACATTTGCCGAGAACCAGCGAGCAGAAAAAGCGGTCATGGGCACGATCGTCGCCGAACTTCCCAGTAAAGCCAAAGAATGAAATCCGTCAAATGGTGTAGCGCCCGCGATGCCTTGCGCCAGGCCATCCGGCCAGGCGACCGGGTCTTTTTTTCCATAGCCAGCGGCCAGCCGCAAACTCTCCTCCAGGCTCTGGCTGAAGACTTCGAGTATTACAGGGATGTGGAGGTGATCAGCGGAATTCTCCTGGCCGAGCATCCTCTGGCCAAGAAAGGCCTGGAGTCTTCATTTCGCTGCATCAGCCTGCAGATCAGCCCTTCCATCCGCAAAGACTTGGAGGAAGGGCGGATTGATTTTCTCCCCGTGCGAATATCCGACATGCCCTCCGTTTTTGGCCCCCACGGACCTGCACCGGTCCAGGTCGTCCTGATTCAGGTTGCTCCTCCCGATAGCGCCGGCCGGTTCAGTCTGGGCGTATCCACGAGCATGGCTTACCCTCTGGCCCAGGGCGCTAAAACGATCGTGGCTGAAGTCAACGATCAAGCTCCCCGGACCTTTGGCCCCTGCTCCTTTTCTTCTTCAGAGATTGATTTTTGCGTGGAATCTTCTACCCCTCTACTCGCTTACCCGGAGATTAAAATTGGAGAAGCTGAGCGCCGAATCGCGACGTTCATCGCCGAGTTAATACCGGATGGGGGGACCATCCAGATCGGGATCGGAAACCTGCCGGCAGCCATCCTTCAGCTCCTGGAGGGCAAGAAAGACCTCGGCGTCCACTCTGGGATGTTGCCCGATGGAATTGTGGATTTGGTGGAAAAAGGAGTGATCACCAACCAAAGAAAAAGGGTCTATCCCGGTAAGATTATTGCTGGAGAATTAATCGGCACAGAAAAATTATTCCGCTTTGCCCACGAGAACCCTCTTTTGGAGATGCACCCATGCCAGGTGAGTCACAATGCCTGTTTGATTGCTGATCTTGACTCTTTTGTGGCCATCAATTCTGTGGTGGAAATCGACCTGACCGGGCAGATTAACGCCGAATCTGTAAATGGCACCCAGATCAGCGGGGTGGGAGGCCAGTGTGACTTCGTTGAGGGCGCTTTCTTCTCCAAAAGCGGCCGCTCGATAACGGCCCTGACCTCGACAGCGGGCAAGGGAAAAATTTCCCGCATCGTTCCCCGGCTGGCCAGCGGGGCCGCAGTCACCATTCCCCGTTATCTGGTGGACATCGTGGTTACCGAATTTGGAGTCGCTGAACTGCGCGGAAAATCCTTCTGCCAGCGGGCTGAGGCTCTAATAGCCATCGCTCACCCAAATTTCCGGGATTCGCTTTGGGAAGCATTTACCAGGGGAGGGAAAAGTCAATAAATTGCGGAATACAGAATATATAGGGGGAGGAGAGGAGGCAACTCCACATTCCGCAATCCAAATTCCACAATTAAAAACCCTCTACCCCTCAGACGAATCCCAAACTTCCAGATATTTCGGGGGCATTCCAGCTCTTGGGTCCACTTGGCAACCGTAATAGGGGATGGGATATCTGATCCCGCTTTTCTGGGTAGCATCCAGACCCTTAAGAATCTTATCTATCCAGCCGGGAGGAATGGCCATTACCAACTCGTCTTCCTGAACCCCGCCGAACCTCCTTTCTCCAAAACAGGGAATGGTCAGGCTTGGCTTCTGGCTGTGATAACACTCGCCCACATAATCAGTGCAGGCGCTCTCCCCTACGGAGAAGAATTGCAGCCGTTCATAGTCTTCCCATTGAATGCCCGCAATCAACCTGATCATCTGGGCTGGCGTGCCGTAGATGATAATCATGTCTGGCTCTATTCTTTCCTGAAACAGGGGGCTGATGGCGACTGCCTTGAACTTCCCATGGGGAATTCGCCTCAAGGACCTTTGATGCTTCTGGGCGTCCTTTTGGGTTGCAAACCAGATCTCGTGCATCATAGTGCCGTCGAAAGACTTTTCCGGGGGAGGACAGAATCCCAGAACGGAAGGGCAGTAGGGAGAAATGAATTCTTCCTGAGTAGCCCCCACTGCCCACCCAAAAGTCCTGGCGATGGTAAGTAGTTGGCAAAGAGTTGCTTTCCAGGTAGGTCTCCTGATCTTGGGGACTTTTTCCATCTCCTCGGTTGATTCAAAAAGCCTAAGGGCGATGGGAAAAGCTCTTAACCGCAAGTAGAAATCAAACTGCTGCGCCACTTCTTTCCAATTAGCCATCCTGCACCTCCTGGTATTGCGTCTCAGAAATAAGTTGAATAATTGAAAAGTCGTTCCCAGGAGCCATGCGAAGGACCGCTGCGCTGGCCAAAATGAGGCAGTGGTTCCTCCTTAGAGGGAGCGGGGCGAGTCCTTCTTCATAATTTCCAACCTTTTGGTGAGATTATCGCCCCGCTTGCTTATTGGCGGAGTCCGGGCAGCGATTGCTTGGCCAGGCATTTCCCGGCCGATTTTGGCGGCGCGCATCGTTCCTCCGCCTGGCTCCACGTCATAATTTGTCAAGGAACTTTTAGGATGCGATGCTATCTTTAAATGAAATTTATCATTCGAGATAACATGAATTCTCCCGAGAGAATGTTAAGGCCGCCACAGCGGAATATAGTTAGGACTATATCAGGTAAAATTTAAAATTCGAAATTCGAAATTGGGTCTTTATCGGTCTTTTCATTCTTCGGCGAAAATGTTAAGCTCAACAACAATGGTCTCCCTGAATAGAAAAGGCCAAGATAAATTCATAGAGGAAATCTGGGGAAAAGGCAACTGCCTCCTTTTGGGCGTGACGGGGGGAATCGCCAGCGGGAAGAACACAGTGGCCCAGGTGCTTGAGCAACTTGGAGCACCCATAATCGATTTTGATGTGCTCAGCCGGGTTGTGGTGGAGCCAGGCAAACCTGTATGGAAAGAGATCGTGGCCTACTTCGGGGAGCAGGTCCTGTTGGATGGTAAGACCCTGGATCGAAAAAAGCTGGCGCAGATTGTATTTCGCGACCCGGAAAAAAGAAAAAAGCTGGAAAGTTTCGTCCACCCGAAGATTTTAGAAGAATTTATTCGGCTGGTGAAGGAATACACTGCCAAAGATCCCAGCGTTATCATCCAGGCTATTGTCCCCCTCCTTTTCGAGGTAAACCTCCAATCTCTCTTTCACAAGGTCTTGCTCGTTTATATCCCTGAAGAAATGCAGATCGAACGCCTGATCAAAAGGGATGACATTTCCCGAGAGATGGCTATCAATATTCTTAGGTGCCAGTTGCCCATCGAGGAAAAGGAGAGGCTCGCGGATTTCATCGTGGACAACTCCGGGTCTTTGGAGGAAACGAAAAGACAGGTGGAAGAGATTTGGGAAAAGTTGAAGGAAATTCAGGAAAGGCGTAAGGCGTAAGGGAACGGCATCCCCCTCACGCCTATCGCCTTACGTCTCACGGTTATTTGAATAATGCTTTGGGGATCATGGCGTGAATCCCTTTGTTGACGTCAACAATTTGGGTAACCCTGAGGTCAACCGCTAAACTGCATAAGGCATAAGCGTCATCACGGGTTAATCCCTTAGTTTTCGAAATAAACTCGATTGCATCGCGCAGGGCAATTTTTACGGCCTCATTGAGGTCTTTGTGGTATCCAGTGGCGATCCAGTGCGTGGGCGTTTCCACCATGGGCCGTTCGAGCTTCATATCTTTGCGCACGATGAATTGCAGGATGCCTTCCTCTATGGCTGTCTCGATGGCGGTCACGTTAACCTCCCCATCTCCCTGGACCGCGTGGGCATCCCCGGTAGAAAAGAGGCCTCCCTTCACATTGACTGGCAGATAAAGAGTCGTTCCCGCCGCTAACTCTTTATTATCCATATTCCCGCCGAAATAATCCGGAATGGCGGTCGGCCTTTTTTCTCCAGGCTTGGGCGCAACTCCCATCGCGCCCAGGAATGGCCTGAGGGGAATCACAATCCCTGGGGCAAAAGTCGCTTCCATCTTCCAAAGATCCAGTTGAAAGGTCTTGAATTGCCCATTTGGAAAATCCTCGGGTAAGCCCCCGAGATTCATCCTTCCCGGAAGATGATAATTCACCCCACAGTTGATGGGCACCAGCCTTTTAATGCGGACTTCCAAGACATCGCCCGGTTCGGCCCCGTTAATATAAATGGGTCCGGTCAGGGTAATGGGTCCCAGTTTACGATCCACATAGGTCTGCCTGGTGGCCATTAATTCTTCAATGGTCATGCCGCAACGAAGTTTCCCATCCATGAGCATCATCGTGCTTAAAGCGACCGTGTCTCCGGAATCGATCGTCAGAACGGGTGGAATGGTACTATCAAAAAAACCTGTGTGGACAGTCTGAGGTGTCGCCACTAGTTTGTGGACCTTGCTGCTCTGGCCCATCGCCATACCTCCTAACAAAATGAACATACCAAGCAACAGATAAAGACTCTTCAAACGAAACGCTCCCATAAGATCCTCCTCCTTTTGCAGATGATTTTTACCTCTTGGCGTAGGATAGCTTAAAGGAACCTACGTGTCAATCAAGAATAGGCATCTCCCCTCCCTCCCCTTCCGGAGAGAGGAACAGGGTGCGGTGATCTCCAGGAGGTAAGTGAATAAAAAGGCCGAAGCTCTTTATTTCAGGAACTGGAGTCTTTCGGAAAAGTCCCTCATCTGCTTAATGAAATTCTTCAATAGAATAACGGCATTTGCGCTATCACCTATATGGGTCATTTCGACCGGGGACTGCGAGTACCTCCGAGGTATGG
>JACRCA010000346.1 GCA_016234425.1 Deltaproteobacteria bacterium
AACTATTTTTATGGCCACTCCTCAAGGGTCTAAGCCAAGTAATCTTGTTCAAACGATTGAAAGAACTTCTATGATCCTCGATATTTTGGGGCAAAGCCCTCAAGGAATTAGCATTCGAGAATTATCCGTGAAAATCAATCTCCCCAAAGGAACAATCCATCGCCTTCTCTCTTCTCTTTCCTATTTCGGTTATGTGCGGCAAGATTTGAAGACCAGGAACTATTTTTTGGGTTTCAAATTAGTAGAATTGGGCAATATTCTTCTCAGTCAACTTGATCTCCGAAAAGAGGCTGAACCATTTTTAAGAGATCTTTCGGAGAGAACAAAAGAGACAGTTCATATGGTCTTCTTGGACCGGAATGAGATCGTTTATATCGATAAGGTGGAAACGGATCACAGTTCCAGCGGTTTGAGGATGGCCTCCAAGGTAGGCCTGCGAAATCCTGCCCATAGTTGTGCTGTAGGGAAGGTTCTGCTTTCCCATCTCTCGGAGGTGGAACTGAATCACCTCATCAAAGAGAAAGGACTTTCCAAAAGAACCGAGAATACCATTGTCAATTCTGATCAACTGAGAGAGCATCTGAGGTCAGTACGGACTCAGGGATATGCCATCGATGATGAAGAGAATGAGAGGGGCATTCGGTGCGTGGCCGCCCCTATTTATAACGAGGCAGGCAAGGCGATGGCGGCCATCAGTATTTCTGGTCCAGCCTTCCGGATCACGAAAAAGGTGATTCAGGAAAGATTGAAGAAGGAGGTGGTGGAGACAGCTTTCCAAATTTCTCAGCGATTGGGTTTTCGAGCAGATAGATAGTATTCGGATTACGAGCCGGGAGTTTAAAAAACTTTGAACTTTGCGTTTGAATTCTGAACTTAAAGAAAGGGGGAATGAAAATGAAATGGATGGGAAGGTTCGGTTTGGTTGTTTTAGGCCTGGGAATCGCTGTGGGATTTTCATCCTTCGTGGGCGCCCAGGAGAAGGTAACGCTTCGTTTTTCCGACTGGCATCTCACGGAAGATGTCTGGAACAAATCTCTTACTGAGGGTCTGGCCATCTTCGAGAAGCGCTACCCCAACGTCAAGGTGGTCATGGAACCGGTTTCCTACAAGGACAAGGAAACGAAATATACGGTAGAGTCAGCCGCAGGCAAGGCTCCGGACATTTTCCATGTCCATGCCTTTTCCCTTCCCATGTTCTTCGGCAAGGGGTATGCCATGGACCTCACTCCCTTCATCGAAAAAGAGGGAGGGTCTAAATTCCTGGAATCCTGGTATCCCCTATGCATTGACTTGGTGAAACACAAGGGAAAAGTTCATGCTATGCCCGGCGATTATATGACCATGGTCTTGATCTACAACACGGAATTATTCAAAGCCGCGGGTCTTGACCCAAAGAAACCACCGCAGACTTGGGATGAATTCCTTACGTACAATAAGAAGTTAACCAAGGCACCCGAGAAATGGGGATTTGCTGTCCCGGGAGCAAAAGATCCGGGCTTTGAATTGCGCTTCAGCCCATTTCTCTGGTCCTTTGGCGGCGATTACCTCTCGGCGGACTATAAAAAGTCAGCTTTAGACTCAAAAGAAGCCAAGGAGGCCTTCAAATTCTTCGTGGAACTCTACACCAAACACAAGGTGATGCCGCCCGGAGTAACCTCCATGAATCCTCAGGATGTTCGGACGCAACTGGCCCACCGGAAGATTGCCTGGGAGATCGGCTCGGGTTGGACCGCTCCGATCGTAAACGCCATCAACCCTGAATTGAAAGCTTTCGATGTGCTCACGGCTGCCCCCCTTCCTGTTAAAAAGAAGAAAGTGACTACCATCTGGCTTTCTTCCTGGGTGATGAGTCCGAACACCAAACATCCCAGTGAGGCCTGGGAGCTCCTTAAATTCATCACCTCCAAAGAAATAGAACTCAAATGGTTTGTGGACAACCGGGTCACCTCTTCCAGAAAGGATGTGAGCGGCGTGGCCCCCGAAATTCTCAAGGACAAGTTCGCCAGCGTCATCGCATCCCAACTTCCTCATGGGAAGGTGGTCCCGCAGATCCCGCAGTGGCCGGAAATCGTGGACACCTTTACCACGGCGGTCCAAGAGGCCATGACCGAAATGAAAACTTCGGAGAAGGCCCTGGCCGATGCTCATGGAAGGATCAATACCATACTGGCAAGGAAAAAATAGAAATAGGCGATAGGCAAAAGAAATCCCCTATTGCCTTTTTGGCGAGGGGCAATAGGGGATTTGGCCATTGCAAAAGGAGTAAGGATACCCATCTTTTAGTCACCACCGAGATTGATTGAAATAATGAGGGTCTTCAAAATAAAAGACCACCAAATGTGGACCTTCTTCGTCCTTCCAGGGACCCTGCTCCTCATATTGGTCTTAGGTTTTCCTGCCGTACAGAGCATCCGATACAGCTTTTACCCTGAAGGAGGGGGGTCCTCTTTAACCCTGGAAAACTATTCCATCCTTCTCGAAGATTCGGTCTTTCGCGAGGTATTTGGCAATACTGTGATCTTCGTTATTCTGAGTGTGGCCAGCCATCTGCTACTCGGGATGGGGGTTGCGCTCGTCCTCAACATGGATATTTTTGCCAAACCCCTTTTTCGCGTGATTGCTCTTCTACCCTGGGTTGTCCCGGATGTGGTGGCCGGAATCATCTGGAGATGGATGCTCGACCCCGTCTATGGTGCTCTCAATGATTTCTTGATGAAAATCGGGTTGATCTCTGAGCATGTTCAGTGGCTTTCCCACCCCAAGTTGGCCTTACTCAGCGTGGTCTTCGTCAACCTCTGGAGAGGGTTCCCCTTTGTGATGCTCATTCTTCTGGCTGGGCTGCAGTCGATTCCCAGCGTGCTTTACGAAGCTGCCGCTATCGACGGAGCTACCCGCTGGCAACTTTTCATAAGGATTACCTTGCCGAGCCTAAAGAAGATGCTGGTGGTCGCTCTGGCTCTGGATATTGTCTGGGAAGTAAGGCGCTTCGGCCTCATCCAGGCCATGACCCAGGGAGGACCTGGAAATATTACCGAAGTCCTTTCCACTTACATCTACAAGCAGTATTTTCAATTCTTTCGATTTGAATATGCCTCAGCC
>JACRCA010000348.1 GCA_016234425.1 Deltaproteobacteria bacterium
GATTTGGACACAGATAGACACAGATTATCATGATTTTTAACATAAAGAATTAAATGGGAAAATTAGGAGATTTAAGATATTGATCCATGTGTATCTACGAAAATCCGCGTCCGATTTATAAAAGAAGATTGGCATGAAGATCAGTTGGGAATGGCTGGAGGATTATGGAAAAATATCCCTCAGCCCCTCGGAACTGGCTGAAGTCCTGACTCACTCTGGGTTGGAAGTGGAAAGCCTCAGCGAGTGGAGACCTGCCTTCCAGAGCGTTATTGTAGCCCGGTTGGATTCTTTCCAGGCGCATCCCAAGAATGGCCACCTTTCTGTGTGCCAAGTTTATGATGGCCAAAGGGACTATTCTATCGTTTGCGGAGCCCCCAACCTAAAAGCAGGGGAGCGGGTAGCTCTGGCCTTAGAAGGCGCCGTTCTTCCTTCGGGAGTAAAGATTGGCCAAGCAGAATTTCAGGGTGTCCCTTCAGAAGGAATGCTTTGTTCAGAACAAGAACTGGGATTGAGCGACGATAGTTCTGGGATCATGTTCCTGGACCCTTCCTTACCGCTGGGAGTTCCCCTGGAAAAGGCCATGAATTTGGGAGACTGGATTTTCGAACTGAATATCACCCCCAACCGCTCAGATTGCCTATGTATGGTGGGAGTGGCGCGGGAGATCGCGGCTCTGACAGGCCAAAAACTTCGCCATCCTCTTGGAAAAAAGGCCAAAGAAGCAATGGCCGCTGAGAATCAAACCTCTGTGGTCATCGAACGACCAGACCTTTGCCCTCGGTATGTGGCCAAATTAATTTATGGCATCCAAATCGCCCCCTCTCCGTTCTGGATGCGCCGCCGTCTGCAAGCCGTAGGAGTTCGAGCCATCAATAATATTGTGGATGTGACCAACTATGTAATGATGGAAATGGGCCAACCCCTTCATGCTTTCGATTTCGACCGGTTGGAGCAAAGACGGATCGTTGTTCGCCCGGCCAATCCTGGCGAATATTTCACCACTCTGGATGGGATCAATCGCCCCATGCCAGATGAGGCGCTGATGATTTGTGACGGGGAAAAGCCCGTGGCTCTGGCTGGAATCATGGGAGGGCTGAATTCTGAGGTTCAGCCGGAGACCAAGAACATCCTGCTGGAAAGTGCTTACTTCGACCCCATGGGCATCCGTCGGACTTCCAAGCGGATCGATTTGACCACCGAGGCTTCGCTGCGATTTGAACGGGGGATCGATCCCAATGGATGTCTCCCGGCGGCTGAGCGCGCTGCTTCGTTAATGATAGAGTTGGGAGGAGGGTTAGCGATTCGAGGGGCCGTGGACAATTACCCCCGCAAAATTGAGCCCTCCAGGATCTTTCTGCGGGCGGCGCGGGTAAATCAGATTCTGGGCACGGCCCTCCGGGGCGATGAAATTCGGGATTACTTGCAGAGCCTCGAATTAAAAGTTGAACCAGATGGATCTGAATCATTCCAGGTGATCCCTCCGACATTTCGGGTTGATTTGCTGCGAGAGATTGACCTCATTGAAGAAGTGGCTCGCCGGCATGGCTTCCACCGGATTCCTGTGACGCTTCCTTCCGGGAGAGTGGGCGGGGAAAAGAAGACAAAAATACAACGGGCAGCAGAACAGGCCAGGAACCTTTTAGTAGCCTGCGGGTTTTTTGAAGTAATCAATTACAGCTTTATCTCACCGAAAATTCTGCGGGATCTTAAGCTATCTCCGAAAGACAGAAGATTAACGGCCCTGCCCATTCAAAACCCTCTCAGCGAAGATCAATCCGTGATGCGCACAACCCTGATCCCTGGCCTTCTCCAAGTGGCCCGCTCGAATGCCTACCGAAAAAATGTGGATCTTAAAATCTTCGAACTCGGGCGCGCTTTCTTTCCCCGGCAAGGACAGGATCTCCCCGATGAAGTAGAGGTCCTTTCTGGGCTTCTCACTGGCTTGCGGGAAGAAGAATCCTGGTACAAGTCTAAAGAAGAATGTGATTTTTTCGACCTCAGAGGGTCTCTGGAGACTCTTTTAGAAGGATTAGGAATTTTTGATTATCGTTTCCTTCCTGGACGAGAAGAGCCTTTCTTACACCCTGGGAAAGCATGCCAGATTGAAATAGATGGAAATGTATTGGGGACCATGGGGGAGGCCCACCCGGATGTGAACGAAACCTTCGAGCTCAAGAAGAAAATCTATCTTTTTGAGCTGGATTTCCAAGAATTGGCTGATAGAATGGCCGAAAGGCGAGTCTTCAAGCCTTTGGTCCGCTACCCCGCTATCACCCGGGATGTGGCTCTGATCGTCGAGGAAAGAACGCTTGTTTTCGATCTTTTGCGCACGTTCTGGGAGGCCAACAACGGTCTGATCGCTGAAATCAAGCTTTTCGACCTGTACCGGGGAAACCAAATCCCCCCCGGGAAGAAGAGCTTAGCCTTCCGGTTAAAATACCAGAGAGAGGACCGGACCCTGACGGATCAGGAGGTGAATGAATTTCATCAGAAAATGGTTGACCTTCTGGTACAACGTCATGGAGCCACCCTCCGGTAAGTTGGAAGGGGAGCTTGGGGGATATAGGCATTTTAAAAGCTGAACCACGAAAGGAGGAGTTTCATGACGAAGGCAGACATCGTTGAGACCATCTACGAGAAAATCGGCTTTTCCAGGAAAGAATCCGCAGAGATTGTAGACCTCGTCTTTGATCTCATGAAGGAGAACTTGGAAAGCGGAGACAAGATCAAGATTTCTGGGTTCGGAAACTTCGTCGTGCGAGAAAAACGCTCGCGGAAGGGACGAAATCCTCAAACTGGCGAAGAGATCCAGATATCTGCCCGTCGGGTCCTGACTTTTAAACCCAGCCAGGTTTTGCGCAAAGCATTGAATCCGGGCACCTAAGGGAAGGCTCTGGGATCGGTAGCCTACCTGGATGACCGAAACCCATGGAGAAACGAACAAAATTTTCGATTCCCGATAAACTCTATTATAAGATCGGTGAAGTCAGTGAAATCACCGGGGTCGAACCTTACGTCCTGCGCTATTGGGAGTCGGAATTTAAGATCGTTACCCCGGCGCGCACCAATTCCAAGCATCGTTTATACCGCCGCAGAGACCTGGAGCTGATCTTAGAGATTAAGAAGCTTTTATATGAAGAAAAATTCACTATTGCTGGAGCCA
>JACRCA010000349.1 GCA_016234425.1 Deltaproteobacteria bacterium
GGATGGAGGTTTTTCTTCATCTGAAAGGAGGGATTTTAATCACCCTATGAAGATAACCGACATAAGAAGCCATGTTCTCCAGTATCCTCTCGAAAAAGAATTAGGATATTCCCAGATGTATTTTGATCGGCGAACGGCTCATATTGTAGAAGTTCTCACTGATGAAGGCATCCGCGGATGGGGCGAAGCCTATGGCGGAGGGCCGAACCGATTCCGGGAGGAACTGTTGGTTAAGTCATTGGCCATTCCAGAGCAAGTCAAGGGCAATGGTGGATGGGTATCCCTTCCGCCCGGGCCCGGGTTGGGGATAGAGATCGGCCTGGGATTTGTGAAGAGGTTCGAGGTGGCCTAAACTGACCCTCTAATATTTGTTACCTGGGGAGGGTGAATATTTTCACCAAATGGAATGATGAATGTTGCTTTTGGGGAATATTGGGGAGGAAAAGAAAATGCATTTTGATCTCACGGATGACCAAAAGGCTTTACAACAGACGGTCCGCGATTTTTGCCGGAGGGAAGTCATACCGGTCGCAGCGGCAGATGAGAAAGCCCATCGTTTTCAACGAGAACTTGTTTCCCAAATGGGCCAGTTAGGATTTTTTGGGTGTCCCATCCCGGAGAAATACGGGGGAAATGGGATGGGGTATCTTGCCCACGCTCTTGTTTGCGAGGAAATCGCCCGCGTCAGCGGATCGTTGCGGGCTGGGTTCAACATGCAAACGATGTTGACGGCCCGGACCATTTTAAAATTCGGCAGTGAGAAACAACGCCAAACTCTCATCCCCAAGCTGGTCAGAGCAGAACTTCTGGGCTGTTTCGCCATTACCGAACCCAATGCCGGGTCCGATGCCGGTTCGCTAAAAACCACGGCCATAAAGAAAGGAGACTCCTACATTCTGAATGGGTCCAAAACCTGGATCACCTATGCAACCGTAGCTGATTTGGGTGTATTCTTCGCTTACACTGACCCTAGCAAGCGCTATAAAGGGATGTCCGCCTTTTTGGTGGATATGCACACTCCCGGGGTTTCAGCCAGACTCATCGAAGAAAAGCTTGGCTGGCATGCTTGTCCGACAGGAGAAGTGTTCCTTGAGGATGTTGCGGTCCCCAAAGAAAGCCTTCTGCAGGAAGAAGGTTACGGTTTTCCCATCATGATGATGGACTTAGACGGCTCGCGTCTGACGGCCGCATCCGGTGCTTTAGGCGTCTGCCAAGCCTTTTTGGACGAGTCCATCAAGTACGCTAACCAGCGGGAACAGTTTGGCCAAAAGATCGGACAGTTCCAGATGATCCAGGATGTGATCGCTCAAATGGTTGTAGAAACGGAGGCCGCCCGTTTGTTGGTCTATCGCTGCGCTGCGCAAAAAGACCAAGGTAGAGAAAACAATACCCTTGAGACCTCTATCGCCAAGTATTATGCCTGTGATGCGGCTTCTCGCTTGGCGGACATGGCCTTACGGATTTTTGGGGCCTATGGGTACTCGGGGGAATATCCCGTGGAACGTTATCTGCGGGATGCCAAGCTTTATCAGTTGTTGGAAGGTTCGGCTAACATCCAGAAGCTTATCATTGCCCAGGACGCCCTGGGATACCGAAAAGCTAACCGTTAAAGGAGGAATCTCTTCATGGAATATAAAGAAAAAGGATTTGAGGCCATCTACAAGGATTACGAAGAAAGGCGCAAAAAAATCAAAGAGATGGGGGGGGCCAAAGCGGTCGAGGCCCAACATAAAGAGGGAAAGTGGTCGGCCCGGGAACGGGTCGAATACTTCTTCGACAAGGGCACTTTCATCGAGCTCGGGCTCTTCGTCAAGAACCGCACCACGGCCTTTGGTATGGATAAGCGGGAGGTGGCGGCCGAAGGCTTAGTTACCGGCTTCGGTAGAGTAAATGGAAGGATGGTCGTAGTGAGTGCCGAGGATTACACTACCATGGCCAGAACGTTCGGAGAATATCACGGCAAAAAATTCTCCCAGGCCATCGATTTTGCTAAGGAGAAGGGGTGGCCTTTCGTGGGCATGAATGATTCTGGCGGCGCCCGCCTGCAGGAGGGGATGGACACTCTCCAATGCTATGCCTGGCTCTTTCGTTCCCAAATTCTGGCCTCGGGGATCATCCCGCAGGTCGCCCTGATGATGGGCCCTTGCTTAGGGGGACAGGCCTATCACCCCATCATGCAGGATTTTGTCTTTCAAACTCGTAAGACTGGATTCATGGGGATAGCCGGTCCAGCTTTCGTCAAAACCCAGACTGGGGTGGAAATTACCCTGGAAGAATTATGCGGGATCAAAGCCCACGCTTACAAAACCGGGCAGACCCACGTGGTCGTGGAAGATGATAAGGATTGTTTGGACAAGACCAAAGAACTCCTGGCCTTCCTGCCCTCCAACAATAAAGAGAAACCTCCCCGAATAGAAAACCAGGATGACCCGGACCGGGTTATTCCAGAACTGGATACGATGGTTCCCGAAAGACCTTCTCGCCCCTTCGACATGCACAAAGTGATAAACCGGATCGTGGACGACGGTTATTTCTTTGAGCTCTTTAAGTATTACGCCACCAACGTGATCATCGGCTTCAGCCGCTTCAACGGGCGAACGACAGGGATCGTGGCTTCCCAACCCATGTCTAAAGCCGGAGCCATCGATTGCGACGCGGCGGATAAAGTGGCTCGTTTTGTCCGTTTCTGCGACCTTTTCAACATCCCCTTAGTGAATCTTCATGACACTCCCGGGTATTGGATCGGGCCTGAAGAAGAGTGGAAGGGTATCCTCCGCCACGGGGCCAAGTTGCTCTACGCTTACATCGATGCCACGGTACCCAAGATTTCCATCATTCTCCGGAAGTCCTTTGCCGGTGCCTACCTGGGGATGTGCTGCAAGGACACGGGTGCGGACTTCATGTTTGCCTGGCCCCAGGCGCGGGTGACCATCGTGGGGGCCGACACCGCCGCCAGCGTTATTTTTGCCAGGGAGATTAAGGCCGCTCCCAACCCGGAGGAGGTTCGAGCCGCGCGCATCCAGGAGTACAGCGACCTCTACGAAAACCCCTACCGGGGGGCCGAGCGCAACTATCTCGATGATGTCATCATGCCCCGGGATACGCGTAAGTACATCAACCGCTGCTTAGACGTGCTGGAGAACAAGTCCGAAGCCCGACCCTGGAGAAAATACTCTAACATTAATCTTTAATGATTCGCCTCGATTCCATCTTTTCTCTTTTAAACGGAGAGTGAGCGATGATATACTATCAGAAGGAAGGAATCAAGATTAAATAAATTCCACCTGCAATTCAGACAGTAGGGGCAGTTAGGCGGGGAAATAGTCAGGAGGGGAGGTATTTTTTTCGTTGGAGGGGAAGATGGGAAGCGGAGAGGCGTTTTGCTCGAGGTTTTGCGTCCTCAAGAAAGGGTTGGGGGCAAGGGTGCCCGGTCTTCGACAGAGTGTCGGCGAGTGGCTCCTGCCTTAGGAGAAAGCGAGGCGGGGTAGGGATTATGGCGGCCGGGCATGATCGAGCGCATGGGCCAAGCTACGGCGTAGGCGGCGGGTTTTGGCGAGGATTTTTTTCCGGGCTGGCTCACTGAGGGTGAGGACTAATTCTTGGTGTTGTAGGGGTGTGAGAAAGGCCATGTAGTTTTGGTAGTAAAGGACAATGACCGTAAGCGTGGGCCGTAAAAGTTCCAGGGTACGGGTTTTCGGATTCAGTTCCTTGCGGCTGATCCGCAGCAAAAACCACTGCAACAGGCTATAAGTCAACAGGACGAAGACGACTTGGTTGACGATCAGAGGAAAGGCGCGGGAGGTGAAAGATTCCAGGTCGCTAAAACACTTTAGTTGCCGATGCCGTTCTTCTATCGTCTGACGCAGGCCATATTCTTGGCGGGTACGGCCTGGGTCCCGGATCGGCGCCGTATCTACCAGCACCCAGTAATCCAGGTGCCCATCGGCGTAGACCTCGCGATTGACTAGGGCATGGAGCGGGACGGGACAGGTGGAAAAGGTCTCCAGCCCGTTGACCGCAGCCACCTCGGAGCGAACCCGCTGGGTCGAAAGCGCTTTCGGATCTGGGGTCGGAACTTGGGCTTTGTGCTGAGCCAAGGTTTTCTGCCGGGCCTCCTCCCGCTTTTTGATCCGCTCGGGTCGGTGGACAGGGATCGGCTGGGGGGTGGAAACGGAGGGGGCCCAGGGCTGGAAGGATAACTGCTCGGCTTGGGCCAGACCCACGACGTCCTGAAAGATCTCCATATTGTGGCGCACCGGGATGAGAACCTCGATGCCCAACTCCCGTTTACAGCGGCCGATCTGCACCCCATCCAGAAAACCCCGGTCCAGAATCAACCGCTTCATCACCCCTCGACCCTGATCCCGCACAAACTCTTCCACCAAACGGTAAAGAAGGGGACATTCGTGATCCTGGCCGGCGGTCACCACCAACCCCGCGTAAAGAAAAAACTCGGCGGCCCGATTGGTATGAATCAGACTGACCAACTTGTAACAACGCCGCCACGTGCACCGCGCTCGCTGCTGGGGCGTCAACTTTTGACTTTCCACCGGATGGTTGTGTTCATCAAAGAGCATCACCGAGGAGCCTTCATAGCGCGGATTGTCGGGCACAAAAAGATAGCTGGCATCCCCGATAAAAATCCCCTCGCGATCGAAAACATGATGCTGTTTGAAGATCCCGACCACATCGCGATTGAACCAGGCCTGCAACAACTGAGCATCGGTCCGCCGGGCCATCTTGCGCAAATAGTCCGGATCGCAAGGGGTCTGCCGATCATACTCGTTCTTTTCATTAAACCCCTCACAGCGAAGCGAGACATCTCCGGTCTGCGGGTGGACAGCCCGATGCCCCATCTGCGGGCCAAACGCTTGCACCAGCCCTCCGGAACGTACCACATAGGGAAACGCATGGAAGGGATGGACCCCATGAAACCGCATGGAGATGTCGCTGCTAATGTACACCCACAGCGGAACATCATGCTTCTGACACGGCGAAGGATAGGTTGCCGCCAACTTCTCCAAGACCTTTCTCTGCGTAAGGGCCCGGAAAAAGTCCGCCTCACAGACCTCCCCCACCCCCTCCAAATAATCAAACTCCCCCTGCCGAAACGCCTCGATCACATACGCATCATTCCGTTCAAAATACATCGGCACCGAACCGGACTCGGCACAGCCACCCATCTTAAGGCTCCTCACGGCGAAGGTTCTCAATCTGATCCAGCACGGCTACGATCTCCCGACCAATCTCCGTCACCCGGGCCCGCGCCCGGCGAAACCTCAAATACTCCTCACTCTTCTCCTGCAGTTCCCCCAGCCGCTGCGGGAGAATCGAGAACAGACGGGTCTTGCCCTCTTCACTCCAGCTAAGGACCATACTGCGGTGCAGCTGTCCCCGGATGCAGACACAGTTGGGCTTACCGCACTTGCGCGCCATCTCGTAGACATTCCCCTTGACCAGCGGGGAGCGCCCAAAAGCAACTTCCAGAGAATGCTCCAGGTCCTGAAGAAGACGCCGCAAAGCCTGACGTAGCTGACTGAGGTTGTGAAGTTTCTTCTTCTGCATCTAATTATATACTATTGCATACAGAATTATATAAGTCAAGAAAAAAATCGATGGCCCTAAGAAAAAATGTTTTCAGGGGTAAACTGAGGTACTACTCTGGTTGGCTTCTCAACAGGAGTTTGGCTACTGTCTGAATTGCAGTCGGCTTGGGGCCCCGCAAGGATATCCAGTTGGTTAAAGCGGTACGGCAAGCCACCGGACCGGAAATCCTTCTCATGGTTGATGCTAACCATGCCTATACGGCCAGAGAAGCCATTCCCTTAGGGCGAGAGTTAGAGCAATTGGGGGTTTTCTGGTTCGAAGAGCCCGTGGCCCCTGAAGATCATCAGGGCTACAAAGCAGTTTGCCATGCTTTGGACATGGCCATTGCGGGGGGAGAGGCAGAGTTTACCCGCTGGGGTTTCCGGGATCTTATTGGCAACCGATGCGTTGATATTCTTCAGCCAGAGACCTGCGGACTGGGTGGTATTACCGAGTACTGCAAAATCTTGGCGTTGGCCCATACTTATTTCATTCCTGTAGTGAACGATGTTTGGGGGTCAGCCGTGGCCGTCGCCACAAATCTTCACCTTCTTGCGTCCATGCCCGACCTACCGGGTGCTGCCGACCCCATTAAGCCCATGCTGGAATACGACACGACGCCGAACCGATTCCGGGAGGAACTGTTGGTTAAGTCATTGGCCATTCCAGAGCAAGTCAAGGGCAATGGTGGATGGGTATCCCTTCCTCCAGGCCCCGGGCTGGGGATTGAGATTGAATTTGAATTTATGAAGAGGTTTGAGGTGCAGTAACCTAAAAATTCATGTAAGGAGAGAGAAAATGAGCGAACCACACATCCTTTATCGAACTGAAGGGCACATCGCCATCATCACCCTTAACCGGCCAGAGGCCAAGAATGCCTTCACCCCTGAGATGATAAACCTTTGGCGTCAATCCCTTGAGGAGGCACGGGCCGATGATAATGTAAGAGTCATCATCGTGACCGGAAAGGGTGACACGTTTTGTTCTGAAGGGGATATCCGAGACATGGCTGCTGGAAAGCTTCGGTCTCTGGAGATGAAAAAATTTCTCTGGGAGGGGGTGCACCGGATCGTCTTCACCTTGGAAGATTTGGATAAACCAGTCATTGCCGCCATTAATGGAGCTGCCATGGGGGCTGGATTGGACATGGCTATCATGTGCGACCTCAGAGTCTGTTCCGATAAGGCTAGGCTGGGCGAATCCTACATCTTGTTGGGGCTTGTCCCTGGCGATGGGGGAGCCTACTTCCTTCCCAAATTGGTGGGAATAGCCAAGGCCCTGGAATTATTTTTTACCGGAGATATTCTCAGCGCGCCGGAGGCCCTGGAAATTGGCCTCGTGAATCGGGTTGTTCCCCATGACCGACTCATGGAAGAGACTTTGCTTCTGGCAGAGAAGATTTCCAGCAAGCCACCGCTGGCCATGCGGATGACGAAAAGGGCTGTCTACCAGGCACAAACGAGTACCCTCCGGTCTCACTTAGATTACATTTCCTCCCAACTCTCTCTTCTGACGGAGACCCAGGATCATCAGGAGGCAGCCAGAGCCTTTCTGGAAAAGAGAAAGCCAGTATTTGTCGGGAAATGAGCAAATGGATTTGGAAAGCGAGGGGTCTGTCATTGCTCTTCGCACTCCAGTCCTCGCTTTAAATTCCTTAAGTTCATCTCCATAAGGCCCAGGAAGGTCATCTTCTTTTGGACCTCCTCGCGGGTCAGGTTATGTCCTGGGTGGAGAACCAAAACGCTAACTTTTGCTTCTTTGGCCAGCGCCTGCGATAGTCTGCGGTTGACCAGCTCTTCCGAATAAATATATTTGATTCCGTGCTTCTGGGTAGCCTGAAGCACCTGGGCCATTCTTTTTGGCGTTGGTTCGGCATTTGGGCTCACTCCCGAGAGAGAGATCTGTTGCAGGCCATACCTTCTGGCCAGGTAGGCAAAGGCCGCGTGTCCGCTCAGCAAGATATAGCGGTGGCGGCATTTCGCTAAAGCCTCAAGGTATTTCTGATCTAATTCCCTTAGCTTGGCCTTGTAATTTTCAGCGTTGTTTCTGTAGAACGGGGCGTGCATGGGGTCTTTTTCGGAAAAGGCGACAGCGATCGCATCCACCATGTTGAGAGCGAGGGTGAAGTCCAGCCATACATGCGGGTCCAATTTCTCAGAACGCCCCCCCTTAGCCTTTCCTCCTCCATCATCTGCCTCCAGGAGAGGCAGCCCCCGGCTTGCTTCTACCACCTTTAGATCTTTGGCCTGAACCGTTTTTAGAACTTTATCGACCCAGGGTTCCATGGAAGGTCCGATATAAATGAAAACATCCGCCTGGGCAATTTTCACCACGTCGCTGGGCTTGGGCTCCCAGGTGTGCACTTCAGCGCCCGGAGGGAGCAGCAAAGTTGCCTGGATTCTATCTCCCCCCACAGCCCCGGCGAATTCTTGCAGGGGAAAGAGGCTGGCCATGACTTTAAGCTTCGGCTGAGATTTGCTCAAAGAAGAAGATGAGGGTGGGAATAAAACGAGGAGGGCTACAGTCCAGATCAAAAAAGTTCTATTTTTAAGAAGAATGTTAGAAATTTGCTTTTTCATGATGGTATGAATATATTTTCAATTATCATATTTTTTTCTCCTCTCCAGGTCAATATGGAAATAGAATCTGGGTTGATAGTGGATCGATCCCACACAATTTCTGCTATCCGGACGGAATTTATAGTGAACGGTCAGAGAAAGTAGTCATTGCGAGGAGCGAAGCGAGGCGGCAATCTCTTGAGATTGCTTCACTTCGCTCGCAATGACACCCTATGGAATGTCAACTTGTTTTAGCGGTTCACTATAGTTTTTGATTGACTATGCTCATCCTTTTCGGGTACTCTTTTTTTGCCTTTTTGAGATTTTTCTCCACTTTTGATTCCTGAGGTAGCGCCTTTGCTGGGCTTTTTGAAAGGAAAAGACTGTTGCAGATAGGGATGATGAACGATCCACGGGTGGACCTTCTGGCGGAAATCGATTGGGCCCAAAAGAACGGGTTCGAATTCCTGGATTTAACTTTAGAACCCCCCTCTTATAATCCGACCGCGATTAAATTATTGGAGACCAGAAAGGCCCTGAACGATGCAAATTTGGGAATCGTCGGCCATACAGCCTATTACCTGCCTTTCGCTTCCCCGTATGAAAGCCTGCGAAAAGCCGCGGTGCAAGAGATGCGTTGGGCGCTGGAGGTTTTTGCCAAGCTGGGAGCCCCCAAAATGACTGTTCACCCCGATCGATCCATCGCTTTTTCCTTGGGTTCGAAGGGGATCTTGGAGAAGAATTTGCAGTCTTTTAAGGAAATTGGTGAGTTCGCCAGGCCTTTGGGTATCCAAGTTCTCATTGAAAACATGGATCGCACTTTCAATACTGTGGAACAGATCCAGCAGGCCTTTTCCCAAATTCCTCAATTAGGCTTCCATCTGGATGTAGGCCACGCCAATCTTAATGTGGCACAGAACCGGACGGAAGAATTCTTGCAGGCTTTCCACGATCGTCTAGTCCATGTGCATCTCTCTGATAATTTTGGAAAAAGCGAGGATCTGCACCTCCCCTTGGGCGCAGGGAACATTGAATGGAGGAAGATCATCCCGATGATAAGGCGATTCGGGTACGATGGAACCATCACTCTGGAAATTTTTTCCGCGGACCGGCGATATCTTCTTATCAGCCGGGAAAGATTGCGGGAAATTTGGGAGAGTTAGAATGGTCGAAATCATGGAGGCCATTGACCCCGAGAAGGTTGGCCGAAAGGAGCTCCTGCTGCCCCTCTCCCTTTTGATGATGCACTCCATGGATCGGGAGAAGGTGGAGCAGATCAAGACGGAAGAGAACATTCCAGTGATCGTTGTCTTCCCCACGTGCGGGGACGAAGAACTATTATCCTTGGAACGGGAAATTCAGATTCTGCGGCCGCTGATGGGACGAATCATCGACGAAATATGGATCGCCTTTGGAGGAAGCGCACACGATGATGTGCCGCTGATGGCCAAAAAGTATGGGACCCAGGTTTTCTATGCCAAGTGGAATGGAATGAACGACACTTCCTGGGGAGATTCGGGCAAGGGATTGTCCATGCGAGGTTTGATTTACCACCTCTGCACAGTAAGGGGCCTGAATAATCCCCGAGCCATCATCGAGTTTATCGACGCGGACATTCGCGAGGGATATTTCAGCCCCCGCTGGGTCATTGATCCCGTCGGGGCTATTCTCTGGTTCGAAGAGATCGAAGTCGCCAAGATTGTCTACCACCGTCCTTTTGGTGGAAGGTTGAATGCTTTCATCACACCCTTCATCTCGGTTTTTGACCACCCAGCCATAAACCCATTGAAGAAGCTGCTTTATCTTCTCTCCGGGGAGATTGCCGGAACCCTAAATTTCTGGCTTTCAGTTCCCTTCAAACAGAACTTCGGAATCGAGATGAAGATTCTAACCTCATTGGCCCTTAACAGGGTCAACCTCCGCTCTAACGGCCATGACCTCAGCCATGTAATCCAGGTCTTCATGGGAGAAATGGACCACAAGCATAGCGCCCTTAGGAGCACGGGGAGATTCAAAGGTCTGGATGCCATGGCCAAGGAAGTTTTTCAGGCTTTCCTGGAGGATCTATCTGAGGAAGGACTGATCGAGATAGACAAAGGACTGGCTTTTTCCGACCGGCTGCAAATTTCCACTGTGGTCCAAACTGCTGGAGGTGGAGAAGAAATGGGAACCCCCAGCAAACTGGACATCCCTTCAAAGGAGAAAACCTTTTCTCCCCTCAAATACCTTCCGGAAATCAAGGCCATCTGTCCCTGGCTGGAGAGGAAGAGTTCGGAGTTAAAAGTTCGGAGTTCAGAGTAAAACCTCCAAACTTGAAACTTGAAACTTGTAACTCTTCATTTACAACTCCGAACTACGGACTCCGAACTACTCTTCTGGGCATAGAGAATGATCGATTTGGGGAAGAAGTAGTTGCAGAGCTTTTCCAAAAGTCGGAGGGGCCTGGAAAAGAGGGAGAGGTGAAGGAATTTTTTGTAAATCAAAGGGAGGACAGCTTTCTCCTGGTGCAGCCCGAAGATGCAGCGGAGCATCCAATAGGGAGAGTGAAAGGCGTGGGCAAACCCTACGGCATAGACCTGGAGCCCACTTTCCTCCATGAAGCGCGCTAAAGTCTGGGGGATGACCTTGCGAACGTGTCCACCGGGGGTACGGTAATACTCCTTCGAAAGCTGGTCATAGATGTGTTCTGTGAAAAGGGTGGGAACGGTAATAGCGATCTTACCTCCGGTCTTGAGGATCCGGCCCAACTCGGCTATTCCCAGTCGGTCATCAGCCACATGTTCAATGACCTCTGCGCAGATGACTTTATCAAAGGTCTCATCTTGGAAGGGGAATCGTAAGGTATCGCCCCGTAAAAGGAGCACTTTTCCCTGCCCTTCTTTGCGCTCCTTCATCTGTCCCAAAACATAACGGGCTTTGAGAAGACTCTGAAAATTGAGATCCATGCCCAGGATGGAACAGTCGTTCCGAAAGCACTCAAAAGCATGCCGGCCTTCCCCGCAACCCGCATCCAGCACAAGATCTCCTTGGCCGATGGGCAGCTTGCGGAAATCAACCGTGAGCATCGATAACCTCTTTATAGACCCCAACCATCTGACGGGCCGCCTTCTCCCAGGTGAAGAGACTGGTTATGCGACGCCGGGCAGCCTGGCCCATTTTCAATCGAAGCTCCGGGTCTTCTAAAAGGCGGCGGATGGCCTGAGCCAGAGCCAGAGCGTTTCTCGGGGGGACGAGAATTCCAGCTCCATCACTCCCGACCACCTCCGGAAGCGCCCCAGCGGTGGTGGAAACCACCGGAAGTTCACAGGCCATGGCTTCCGCTGCTGGAAATCCGAACCCTTCATATAGCGATGGGACGACCGCGATCTCTGCCCGACAGTAATAGCCCACCAAGTCCTTAGAGCCGATCTTCCCGGTGAAATGGACTCGATGGCTAACCTGGTAGTTCTCCGCGAGCAAGGGGGCAAAGGAACGTTGGGGAGTACCGCCATCCACGATGGTCAGGGAGACGTTTTCGGGAAGGTAAGTTAGAGCTTGCAGAAGGTAGAGCAATCCCTTTTTCCGGTCTTCAGAATTGCCGACGAAGATCAGGCTGTTGGGTTTTTTGGGTAGGTTAGGGATGGGAGCGAACTGCTGAGCATCCAGGCCGTTATAGACTACCCGGATTTTTTCTGGCGCAAGGCCAAAAGCCTTGGTGATCTCCCGGGCAGAATTGTAAGAGACCGTAATAATCCGGTCCAAACGATTGCTGACGATCCTTTGCATGAGCAAGGGGTAATAAAGAACCCGTTTCACTTTCTGTTTCAGGTTCGCGGGTTGCTCGAACCAGGCTGATCGGTCAATGGCGAGGGGGTGGTGGAGCGTGGAGACAACAGGCACTCCCAGCACTTTCCAAAGAAGCATCCCATATCCCAGACACTGGTTGTCGTGCAGGATGTCAAAATGGTTTTTTTTGGCCAATTCCACCAGTTTGAAAAAAGCGCGGAAGCTGAAGGCTTTAATCTCCGGAAAGACCCCAAAGCGAGAGGCGCCGAATTCATAGAAATGAAGGGGGGAGAAAATTTTGAAGGGGTTACCCGGGGGAAGGAAATCCCTTTTCTTCCCGAAAAAGTTATAGTTACCTACTGGGTGGACGGTAGCTCCTTGGAGGAATAAAGGCCAGGGTGGACCGACGATGACATGCACCTCGTGGCCGAGCTTTACCAGTTCGTTGGCCAGATAAGTCAGGTAGATTCCCTGACCTCCACAGTAAGGATTTCCGCGATAACTCAGCAATCCGATCTTCAAGGCAATCCCCTCAAGAGCTATACATAGCAGTATAAATAAATGCGCATAAATCGTCATTCCCGCGAAAGCGGGAATCCAGAAAGCAGACTGGATTCCGGGTCAAGCCCGGAATGACAGACCATATGAGGCTATTGTAAATATGCGCAACAATATATGTCGCTCTGTATAAAAGCTATGGAATTATTACTATAAACTGTAAACTGTTGTCCTCTTCGATTTTTTCACTGCGGGCTTTGCGTCTTACTTTTCATAGAAGCTCCTGGTAGACTTCCACAGTGCGTTCGGCCACCCTTTTCCAGCTAAAAAGCTCCTCCACGCGTTGGCGACCAGAGCATCCCATTTTTTTTCGTTTCTGCTCATCCTGAAGAATTTCCCGGATGGCCTGGGCCAGTGCTTGTGGGTCACGGGGGGGCACAAATATGCCGGCTCCATCCTCTCCCACCACCTCCGGCAAAGCTCCGGCACGGGTGGCCACGACTGGTGTTCCGCAAGCCATAGATTCGGCTGCTGGCAGTCCAAACCCCTCATACAGTGAAGGAAGGACCACCATTTCCGAGGTGATGTACAACTGGCGCAGGACCTCCGCCGAGACTTTTCCTGTGAAAGTCACCCGGGGGGCTAGTCCAAGTTTCTGGGTAATTTGCGGCGCATAGGTTTTATGCGGTGCCCCCTGATCTACAATGGTTAGAGTGACTGTCTCTGGGAGAAGGGTAAGGGCCTGAAGAAGATACGAAATCCCTTTTTTGGAATCATCGGTATTTCCCACGAAAAGCAGGCTGTTTGCCCTTTTGGGTTCCCCATTTGCCGGCCGAAAGAAATCGGTGTCCAGACCGTTGTAGACCATACGGATTCTGTCCGGGCAGACGCCGAAGGCGCGCTGAATCTCCCGGGCTGTTTCCCGGGAGGATGTAATAACTCGATGGCAGCGTTGAATGACCCTGCGCTGCATCCTGAGAGGGTAGAAAACCACCGTGTAATATCTCTCCGTAAGATTCTGGTCGCGTTCTAAACTGGCCTGAAAATCAACGGTTAAAGGATGATGCACTGTGGTAACAAGAGGCCGACGGAAAAGTTTCACCAGCAAAAGCCCATAACCGAGGGATTGCACGTCGTGGATAATGTCAAAGGCATGCCCAGGGAGGGTTTTTTTCAAGAGACGGAACGCCCGGATGCTGAAGATGAGCATCTCTGGGAAAAATCCAAAACGAGTAGCCGCGAATTCGAAAAAGTTCAGGGGGCGAAAGATTTGCCAGGGAGCTGAGGGAGGAATAATTTTTCTGCGCACCCCCCAGAGGTTAAGGTTTTCCACATGAATCGTTCTGGCCCAAGGCATAGGCCAGGGCTTCGGAGAGCCAACCAGAATCGTTGGGGAGTGGCCCATTCTGGCCAGTTCGCGGGAGAGAAAATAAAGATATACACCCTGTCCACCGCAATAGGGATTTCCTCTGTAGGAAAGGAAGCAGATCTTCATCTTTTTTTTCTGGCTAAAAATGACTTTCCCTTTGGTGGTTATTTGCTCCCGGGATTTGGTTTTTCATTTTTTACAGCCGAAGATTCCGTGGGGGATTCTGCCGCTGGTGGGGTTGTCTTTATGGTTAAGATTGTCCAGCCAACCCAGAAACCGAAGGCCAGAATTCCCAAGAACCCGAGGATCACTGGGATGGCCAGAGCCCAGTAACTTTGGAGGGAAACTCCCCACAAAAATAAGATGGCCACGATGATAATGGCTAAACAGAGCAGAGCACCCCAAACCCGGGAAGTATCAGCCATTTCCTACTCCTTTCCCCGAAAGATTCCTGACGGGCCTCCCGTAATAATTAGCACATCGCTCCAAGTGAGATTCCAGGAGGCGATTCTATCCAGGAATCGAAGAAGAATCAAGGCCA
>JACRCA010000345.1 GCA_016234425.1 Deltaproteobacteria bacterium
GGTAATTGTTACTGCCATTCTTCATACGCAACATATCCCAATTACAAAACTTTCAGAACTTGCAGCCTGATTATGCTTAACAAAATTTCGAGAGTTTGCAAGTTAGTAATACAGAGAACCTAGAAATTAGGCAATGGGTGATGGGCGATAGGCCATAGGCTACGGAAAATCCTATTACCCATCGCCCATAGCCCATTTAGGGGAAACTCTTTTTGAGAACACAGAGGATGCCTCTGGGAACCCTGTGGTTCATATGTTCTTTCTTTTTAAAATATCTCAAATTGCAAAATTTTACATGGTCATTTTGCATCTCCCGGCGTATCCCATGGAAGATCCACTACCTCTTTTTGGCGACCCACAAGCAACCCTGCCAGCGTCATAGGGAAAAAGTTCTAACAAGATAATCAAGATAAGCTGAAAATCGATTCGGCCTTTACTCGGCTGGAAAACCAAAAATGAGGGTGGGCAAGCTCCTTTAATTGCTTGACATTTAAAGTTTTTATTGCTATAAAATGATTAAACTCATGAAGGGGAGAGAAATGAATGTAATAAAATATGATAAGAGTTTACCCATTGCTCTTTTCCTGCTGATCTTAATACTACCCGCAAGCCTGATGGCTCAAAAAGAAGAAGCACCTTCCCCCGTGGAAAAAAAGCCCCGGGCTACTTATTACGATTTTGAGGATATTCTCGTCCCCTCGGAATTATCCCTGGACAAGAAAAACTCCTTTGTATACGGCACCGACCGATCAAAGGTTGGCCTTCTCATCTTAGAAGGGCGAGTGGAACCATCCTCTTTAGCAAGCTTTTTCCAGAGCAACATGCAAAAGGACGGCTGGAGGTTGCTCAGTAGCTTCAAGTACCGCGAGTATCTTCTCAACTTCCTCAAAGAAGACCGGGCTTGCGTGATTACCATCACCGAGAAGGCCTTTACCACAACAGTTGAAATACGGGTGGGACCCATCGAACAGGGCTCCCTCCCGATCAAAGGAATGCCATCTCGATAACCTCCAGGATTTTCATCACGATGCTCAAAGATCGGAAAATTGTTCTTGGGGTTACAGGGGGAATCGCCGCCTATAAAGCGGCAGAACTCGTGCGAGAGTTGGTCCGGGCTGGAGCTGAAGTCCATGTGGTCATGACCAAAAGCGCTCAGGCTTTCATCACCCCCCTTACCTTTCAGACCCTCTCCGGCAACCCGGTGGCCACCGAGCTCTTCAGCCTGATCGAAGAGTCGGAGATCGGCCATATCTCGCTGGCGGATAGGGCGGAGATACTGGTCATCGCTCCAGCCACCGCCAATATCATCGGCAAGATCGCCAGCGGGATCGCGGACGATATGCTCACCACCATCGTGATGGCCACCAAGGCACCCGTTCTCATTGCCCCGGCAATGAACGTGCACATGTGGGAGAATCCCATCTGCCAGGAAAACATCGAGAAGCTGCGCGCTCGGGGATATCAATTTGTCGGCCCTGAATCGGGGGAACTGGCTTGTGGCTATGAAGGAAAAGGTCGTCTGGCTGAAATCCCGACAATCATGGAAGAAATCCGCGCCATCCTCTCTCCCCAAGACTTTGCCCAGGAAAAAATCCTGATCACGGCCGGCCCCACGGAAGAGCCTATAGACCCAGTACGCTTCATCACCAACCGCTCTTCTGGTAAGATGGGATTTGCCCTGGCCCATGCCGCCCGGCGGAGGGGTGCTGAAGTAACCCTTGTCAGCGGTCCCACCGCCCTCCCTGCCCCCCCGAAAGTGAGTTACATCAGTGTTCGCTCCGCGGCCGAGATGCGGGAAGCTGTCCTTAATAATCTCAATAGTGCTTCTATCCTCCTTATGGCTGCGGCTGTTTCCGATTATCGGCCCAAGAAAACGGCTCCTGAGAAAATGAAAAAATCTAAGTCAGAGACTCTCCTCGAGCTGGAGCGCAACGCCGACATTCTCGCAGAAGCTGGCCAGCATAAAGGCCAGCGCATCATCGTGGGGTTTGCCGCCGAAACTGAAAATCTTTTGCAAAATGCCCGGCAAAAGCTGAAAGAGAAAAACCTGGACCTGATCGTGGCCAACGACATAACCCTTCCGGGAGCCGGGTTCGAGGTGGACACGAACATCGTCAAACTTCTCGACCCATCTGGGAAGGTGGAAGAGCTTCCTCTGATGACCAAAGAGGAATTGGCCGATCGCATCCTCGACCGCATCGGGCAATTGAGAAAGTTATGAGCCAGAACCGCCATTCCATGAGTTTGACCCGAAATCCCAATCTCGCCGAACTGCGGCAAATCGTCGCCGGTCTACGTCATCACCTGGAAGAAGAGAAGTCTCTCGGTTTAGAGGGGTGGCCCCGGACTTCTTCAGCTCTGCCAGTGAACGCTTCTTTGCGGCCGGCGGTGATGAAATCTTTCCCCCATTCCAATCTCGAAACTGTACGCTCCGAGCTGGGCGATTGCCGCCGCTGCAAATTGCATCCCTACCGGAGGCATATCGTCTTTGGAACGGGAAACCCGCAAGCCAAGCTGGTCTTCGTGGGTGAAGCCCCAGGGAGGGATGAGGACCTTCAGGGCGAGCCATTCGTCGGCCAGGCCGGTCAGCTTCTTACCAAGATCATCCAGTCCATCAAACTCAGCCGGGAAGGGGTCTACATTACCAACATTATTAAATGCCGTCCCCCAGAAAATCGCAACCCCGAGCCCGATGAAATCGCCGCGTGTGAGCCATTCCTTATTGAACAAATTCAGGTCATTCGGCCTAAGCTTGTTTGCGCCCTGGGGACGTTTGCCGCTCAAACTTTGCTCAAGACTGAAGAGAAGATCTCTGCTCTCCGGGGAAAATTCCATGAATACCAAGGAATTCCTCTGATGCCCACCTATCACCCTGCTTTCCTTCTTCGAAACCCCAACCGCAAGCGGGAGGTGTGGGAAGACATGAAGAAAATCAAGGGAGAGTATGATAAACTTTAAATATCCCCGCTCTTTTAGAGCGGGCTCCTGGGAGTCCCAATGAAATGAATCGGAAGTATTTTTTTCTGAGTATATTTTTTCTGAGTATTATCCTCCTGGCATTCCCTTGGATCTCGGCTACTCAGGAAAAACGCGTCGATGTCATCAAAATCAACGACATCATTACGCCGGCGATTGCCGAATTTATCAGCAAATCCATCGAGCAGGCCTCCAAGGACCGAGCCGAATGCCTGATCATTCAGATGGATACGCCCGGAGGCCTTGATCTTTCCATGAGAGATATTGTCAAGGATATAATGAACGCTGACATCCCCATTGTGGTCTACGTAGCGCCCAGCGGGGCGCGGGCTGCCTCCGCCGGGGTCTTCATCACCCTGGCTGCGGACATAGCCGCCATGGCCCCGGGGACGAACATAGGAGCTGCTCATCCCGTGGCCATGGGCGGTCGCATGGACCGGACAATGGCTGAGAAGGTAGTCAACGACGCCGTGGCTTACATTAAATCTATTGCCGCGAAAAAGGGACGAAATGTGGACTGGGCTGTTCGGGCCGTCAAAGAAAGTGTCTCCATACCTGAGACTGAAGCCCTAAAGATCAAGGTGATCGATCTCATCGCCAAGGATATCAATGACCTCTTGGAGAAAATCGACGGCAAAACTGTGGAGAAGCCCCGAGGAAAGATTAAACTGGCTGTCAAGGGCCTGAAGATCAACACCATGGAGATGGACTTCCGCCAGCGTGTCCTGGCTGCCCTGAGCAACCCGAACATTGCTTACATCCTGATGATGATCGGCCTGGTGGGGCTATATTTTGAGCTCGCCCATCCCGGAGCTATTTTCCCGGGTGTCATAGGGGGCATTTGCCTGATTCTGGCCTTTTTCGCCTTCCGCACCCTGCCGGTTAATTACGCCGGCATTCTCCTGATCCTTCTGGGTGTCTTTCTCTTCATCGCCGAGATCAAGATTCCCAGCTATGGACTTCTTACGGTGGGAGGAATCATATCCCTGGCTCTGGGATCCATCATGCTTTTCGACGCTCCGGTTCCGTACCTTCGTGCTTCCTTCAGCGTGATCATTCCTACGGTAGCGGTCACGGCTGCCTTCTTTATTTTCGCCCTGACCATGGCCATCAAAGCTCAACTGGCTAAGCCAGCTACCGGGTCCGAGGGGATATCGGGCGAAACAGGAGTAGCCAGGACCCGTCTTGATCCTGAAGGCAAAGTTTTCGTCCATGGTGAGTGGTGGAATGCTTATTCTGATGAGAGCATTCAGGAAGGGGAGAAAATTCGAGTTCTCAAAACTGATGGGCTTAAGCTAAAGGTGGAAAAGCTTAAGAATTAGTGCCAGTGCTCAGTGGCAGTGTCAGCTGCTGATACTGCCTTTAAACTGAAAGTGACATTGTTTTTAATATATGCGTCCAAAAATAAATAAACTAATGATAGGAGGTTAAACCCATGTCTGTGATTTCTCTTGCAGTACTGTTGATCCTGATCCTGATGATCTTGGCCAGCGCCATACGCATCCTCAACGAGTATGAACGGGGTGTAATCTTTCGTCTGGGCCGAGTGCGCACGGTTGGGGGGAGACCCATGGCCAAGGGGCCCGGTTTGATCCTTCTTATTCCGGTGGTCGATAAGCTGGTCAGGGTCAGCCTGAGGACCGTGACCATGGACGTTCCGCCGCAGGATGTTATCACCCGGGATAACGTCTCCCTCAAAGTGAATGCGGTCATTTACTTCCGGGTGATGGATGCCATCAAGGCCATCATCGAGATTGAAAACTACCTTTACGGAACTTCCCAGCTCTCCCAGACCACCCTCCGATCTGTCTGCGGTCAGGTGGAGCTCGATGAGCTTCTATACCAGCGGGATAAGATCAACCTCCAGCTCCAGGAAATTCTGGACAGGCACACCGACCCCTGGGGAGTCAAGGTGGTCACCGTGGAAGTGAAAGCCATCGACCTACCTGAGGAGATGCGCCGGGCCATGGCCAAACAGGCTGAGGCGGAGCGTGAGCGCCGGTCCAAGGTCATCCACGCTGAAGGCGAGTTCCAGGCTTCAGCAAAATTGAGGGACGCCGCGGAGATTATTTCAGTGAATCCCATGGCCCTGCAATTGCGCTACTTTCAGACCCTGACCGAAGTCGCTGCAGAGAAAAATTCTACGGTCATCTTTCCGATCCCCATCGATCTAATCACGCCTTTGTTGAGATTGGCAGATAGGATTGAGAAAAAATCAAGCGGTTGAGTTCGGTTCGCCCCCTCTCGAATTGTCCTTGAAGAGAATGGGGCCCATTTACGGGCCCCATTCTCTTTTTTCAACCCCTGCTATTTCGCTCTCAGAAGGTAATCCATTGGAATCCTGGAAACGTAACCTGTACAGCCTCTGGGCCACAGAGTTCCTGGCAGCACTGGGAATGTCTCTGATTCTACCCTTCCTGCCTTTCTACATCCGCGAGCTCGGGGTTAAAGACCTGCCCGAAGTGAAGCGATGGAGCGGTA
>JACRCA010000350.1 GCA_016234425.1 Deltaproteobacteria bacterium
CCCCAATCCCGTGGGGTCGCCCGATCGTATTCGCAGCGCCACCACGCATATGGATCGCGGCGGCCCTCAGGTTGCCATGAAAGCCGTGGTGGATCAGTGCGGCATTAAAAAAAAGTCTCTATTCACTCCCTGAGGCACGCCTTTGCAACGCACTTGCTTGAAAAGGGCTTAAGCCTTCGTCATATTCAGTCACGCCTGGGCGTGATCGGTCACAGCAGCCCCACCACCACGGCACGCTACGCGCATTTAACCGACACCGCAGAGCAAAATGCACTTGAGACCATCAACAGCCTGATCCGCAGCATGCGGATCCTTGATCTGGGGGGCATTGGCGCTCCGCGCAACGGAGCACCAACGCGTGGGTCAGCTACGAGGCCGCTTTTGGGCCGAGTTAGCTGCACCCGGTCATTATGCTTTTAACTTACAGTTTCCATTTGCCAGAGAAATATACGTCTCTAACACTTCTTGCCTTATCGTTTGCCCATGCTTCTAACCCCATTTTCTTTATCAGGCATAAGTTGAAAACCTTGGTATTATGCGGCAGCTCAGTGGCTCGGTCAGCATACGGATGAAAGTGATCGCAAGGAAAGTCTGCGCACTCACAGCAGTATTCAACTCCCTTCTTCTCTGCGCATGGATACACGTGGCAGGGCATAGGTATAACAGGACACTTTCCCTTTTCACCACGGCATCCTTTACATACGGCCTGTTCCAAAGGGATACCCGTTCTTTCTGAAACCATGGCTCGTATTTCCTCATTGTTATTTGCCAAATATACGGGGCAATTGAAGCAATCCAGTCCGCATGGCGCTGTCATCTTTCTGTAATTCATCTTCTCTCCTCTTGCTCTGAGCATAACAATACATTGATTTGTTTCTGTTCAATACAAGTAACTTCTTGGATTTTCAATACAAAAATTAAAAAATATTCAAACGGGGGTCGGGCCACGCCAACTATTTGATTATTAAACATTAGTGTCCCAGAGATAGGCATTTTCAAGGGCTATATTGCTGTTTTTGGCCTCAAAAAAAGCTTTATAACGGACGGCTTCCTCCCGAAGCTGATACCCCTTGGTCCCCTCGATTACTTCCCTACCTTTGGCTTTAACGCCTAACTGGCTTTCACGTTCTCGACAAAAGGCTGACTCCCCACGGCGATACTGCGGGCCCACTCCTCTTCCCGATGCTTTTCGGCTTTGGCCAAATACTCATCCACCCATTGTTGATGAATTTCTCTTAAACGGTCATAGGAACCGATTCCAAATAAATCCCTCAGCCGTTCGTAATCAATCAGCATATTCTTCTTCCGGGGTTCCTGGATCTCATGGTAACCGCAATGGGGCCATTGGCTGGGATGGCTAACCATCCCGGCTCGTACCATGTTCGTATCGATGTAAACCAGGCAGCGGGCTAAATGGTCGCCGCTTTCAACAGCCGTGGCATGATAGCGGTCCTCCCAGTAGGCCCCTTTACGTTGCTTTCGCTGATTGTATTCCTGTCCGGTGCGGCCGGCCACCAATTGCATAGCCCTGGGGATAACCTCCCGTCCTCCATCATCGACGACGAGCAGGTGGACGTGGTTGGAGGTAACCACATAATTTAGAATCGTCAGGCCATACTGCTTCCTGGCCAAGCACAACCATTTTAAATAACGATGGCGATCCTTTGCGAATCGCAGCAGAAATTCCCATTTATGGCAGCGATGGGTAATATGCCAGATCTGCCCCGGAATGTAATGTCGTTTGGCCCGTGCCAAGTAGAAAACCCTCTTTTTGCCCCCAAAAAGCTCAATATAGGTTTAAAGGGCAATCATGCAAATATTGTCTTAAATATCAGTTGGTTCGCGTGGCCCGACCCCCCTTTCGATTACGCCTTATAGTATTCCCAAAATATTCCACCCGTCTTTCCATTGGACCAGTCTTCGGTGATCAATGGCGTGGTGAGGTGAGTCCAAGGTCACAGCTCGCTTGCCAAATCTCTTTTTCAAATATGCATTGTGCATTTCATAAATGTTATTTCTTATCCACCAATCAGGAACTATGTAGTAATCTGGTGGGTTTTTTCCTTTCGATAAATCGACAAAAATCCAAAAAGCAGATTCATTACTCTTCTCTGCGCATTTTTCCCCATCCTTTATGGAGCATTGCCATGTACCCGTTCTTCTGCTCTTTACTTGAATAGAAACCGTTCGATTCTGGTTGGCATCACTTGCAAGAATGTCAGTTTTTGGCATATTCCCGGCAAACGTAACTGCATATGCGCCCCTGCGATTCAGTTCCGCGGCAACGTAATATTCTCCTGCCCTTGCTGTTTGCTGATTCCTTCCGCCTTTAATCATCCTTTATTCCTTCATATACGTAACGTTTTGCATAACCTGCGGCGCCAATGAGCTTGCCCGTCAGGTCGCCGCGTTCCTCGCCGTCAGGTTGGGCTGCTTCGTTTTCTCCGACCTCCCTCACCAGTTTACGTTAGACTTCCCCACCGCCGACTTAACAGCCGCTCTGATCCTGTATAGCAACCGGAGGTGAGGCACAGCACCGATCAGAAGCGCCGCTATCTTCTCATAAGTATTTGGCATCGACGGTTCTGCGCCATAATGAACTGAATTCCTGGATTCCCTCACAGCATCAGCCCAGACTGTGACGTTATCTAGGTCTTGCGGCTTCACTCCGCACGTCTTATGCAGGTCGCCAAAAAGATCTGTGCGCTGGTACAGTCGCGCTGTTTCAAGGATTTTCTTTCCAATACCGACAAATGGATCTTCGAGTTTTTCCTTTGTTTTCGTTATGTTTATCGGGGCAGATGAAGGTGCGATGGCGCAAAGCGCCAAACCCAGTTCAATCCAAGCGCCTTCTGAGGCTCTACCGAGCATAGCCAGACACGCCAAGAACAATTCGTGCTTAAAGCAGCGCACCGACTCTCGTAGCGACTCCTCCACCTCTTTTTCGATGTAGGGTATCCCTAACGAATGAAGAAACAAATCTGGGTCGGTAAGAGTCTGAGGCTCACCCCTAGCCGTGGAAGGAGGGAGTAGTACTCGGGTTGGCACTGCCAGGACTAGATGGTTGAGGTCTAATGCGCCAGAATTGCCGCTCCCTTGTATGACAGTCGAGTAGTTTACATTAGGCATGAAAGAGCGCAACTCTGAACTGCCGGGAAAGAGCAGACCTGAAGAAATAAGGCCCCATATTGCCTCCGAACCCGCTAAAGTCCACGAAAGGGTTTCAGCGACCGATTTGATTGATTCTTTTGTGTCGACGGTTAGATGGATAACAAGCTTCTCAGGGGTGGCCGCTTCCACAGATTTCAAGAAGCCTTTGATGACCGCGGGGGTATCGGGGTCAAAATGATTCATTATGTACCCCTTTGCGATCATTACTTGTTGCGGTGTCACCCGGACTTGGCTTTCAAGAAGCTTCAGCGCTTGATCGGTGTTCATTCCCCTCAAGCCTCCTTTCACCTTGCTGTGGCATAATGCCCCGCGGACATCTGCTCATCCGCTTGTTGGCCGGAGCGAAGCAGAGGACAGCAAGCGGATCCTTGATCCGAATCAGAAATTGGGGTCGGACCAATGCCCATTGAATGACTTATTAGAGGCTCAGCGCCTGCCTCAACTTCTGGACAGAGGTAGCTCGGCCCTGCCCTTGTTCAGAGTTAAGGAAACCCGGAACGTTCATGTTTCTAAGCAGTCTCGTATTTTTGATATTTCTAAGATCTGGATTCCGAATAATCGCGGATCCAATAAGGAGTTGCTCAAGAAGCTGAATGTCCCGGTGTCCATTCTCGGAGGGTGAAGCATACTTTCCGGAGGGCGTAAGTTTCGCTACCATTAACAAGTAGGGGACTCCACGAACCTCGTTTAATGCCGCATCGTACTGGACGATCTTGTGATCTCCAAAGCATTCTTGGCGGAATGATTGTTTCTCGGCCATTCCGACATACCAAACCTTATTATTAATTATCAGTAGATAACAACCGCAGGCATACGAAAGGTCTACAGCCTTATTCTCAACGCGGGACCAAAAATCTTTTTTGTCAAGGCGATTTCTTGAAACAATATTACCATTTCGAATGATCTCAAACGGACCGTAAATGCCGTACCTCACGATTTCTCCCTATTGTGGCTAATCTCGGCTTCAGCGGGAGCCAGCTTATTGGCGATCTGCTGATCGCCATTTTTATGGCCCTCTTGATTGGTCGAAGCCCGTGCGCTCAGACCACTCCATAATTGATCCACCACATTGTCCAAAGTTGGTTGGATGTGTGCTCTCGTCACTCGTCTTGCTGCCAACTGCTCCAGCAATAGCTTACGGTGATGCGTCGCAACTGTGAGGCACCGCACTCGCGGCGAATGAGCAAGTTGGTCCATCGACGCTTGTTCTATGTGGGCAAGTGAATCAATGTCATGATCTAAAATCCGCTGCCGAATAGAATTGGAGTTGTTTTCGGCATCGTAGATAAATAGGCCACTCTGGGCATGAAGGAAGGGATTCGATCCGCGGGAAACTTGTACAACACGAATACCGCGATCAAATGATGCCCATGCTGTTCGGATAAAGTCGATATCGACAGCCCAAACTGCCAGATGATCTGATTTGGTAGGCTGCGCAACTGCGAAATACGCTGCCACTAATGGATTGAATGTAAAATCGAGTAAACGTGTTGGAACGCCATGGTGTTGCGCAATAGCAGCAAGTTCCAATAAATTTGTTGGTGGCCAGGGCTGATCCCCATACAATTGAGTCTCGTACCGTTTCCAGGGGAACCGAACATCGGTGAGATCGCCAGGCAGTTGGAAACCGATCTCGTCTGCGAGTTCTATAAAGTCTGTGAGCAAGCTCCACTCTGCCTGAATTTGGCGGTGCTGATCCAGCGGTGCACGAAGTTCCGAATCCTGGAAAGATAGTCGCTCATTTGGTCGTATGGCCCGAGGTATCAAGTCCCATGACGCATCCGCCTGACCTCGAAAGGCCCAACGTCCATATTCAAATGGTTTCCAAAGAGTGGACGAAGGATCTAAATTGCTCAGAAGTTCAGCTGAGTCCTGGCATTCAATCGGCTCAGGCTTTAACCAAGACTGGCGATCCATTGCTGCATTTTCCATCTAATCGAGGTTATCTTATGAATAATGTGGCATTGACCCATAGCACGTAAGTTGCTGAACCGAAGGCCCATGCAATTACGGTCATTGCTGTCCTTTTGCCTGGTTGGAACCACTGAAGCCGAAAATGGTCGGGATAGGGACCCGCTTGGTCCAATAATAGCATCATCAGGAGTCGAGAGCCGTTTTCTCACCAGTCCTGCACTCACACTTGTTAAAAAACGTCAATGTTGCTTTTTCCGCCACGTATCCGCTAACTGCCATTGGGTTTCCCCTGGTAGTTTTATCTCCCAATCACGCCAACCGTTTCTGCTGGTTTTTGTTACCTCCACGGACGCCGCAGAGAAAGAAGCGAATTTCCCAAACTTCTCTACAACAAGTTGTCTATTCTTTATGATTCCATTAAACTGGGTGCCCTTGTAAACGAATTTGCACGCCGTCTCGTTAGGGGGAAGGGATCTTGAGGTTTTGGTGCTCTTTTGGGTAATATGGTCTCGGTTCTTCGTTGGAATTTCATTCACAGTTTTCTTGGAACCATTTTCCGAGATATTGGTAGAACCTTTAACATTTTCATTAATAAAACTAACTATTTTTTCTGGTTCCGCTCTGTAACCACAGATTTTTTCCAGGGTCTCATTGATGAGGTCTACGAGCAATTCATCCGGCTCCGAGATTATTTTGTTCCATGCTCTTGGCAGATTCTTGTTTATTTCATTTTCTTTCACCCGCCCTTTCAACAAAGTCTCTGCTACACTAATGGCCTTTTCCGTTGTGATATTTTCTCGGGAAAGAAAATCGATAAATCTCTTAGCTGTATCCTCTGGGGGCTGTTGGTTCAGATCAATAGCGAAGTACTTCCTCTGTTCCCAACTCCCTTCACTAAGAGGGAGATAGAACCACCATGTCACTCCGTTTGTCAAAACAGCTAATCGCACTCCTTCCTGAAAGGAATAATCCAAAAGCTGTTTCTGATGCCCCTCTAAATCCTCCGCAACCTTCTTGACTTCGAGGAATACCTTGTTCGAGTTGTTGATTCGGAGTGCGTAATCCACCCGTCTATTGGAAACAGAATATTCCGGCTTTACCTCTTCGGTATTAAAAACCGGCCAACCGAGTTCTGAGAGAAGACGTAGCACAATTGCCTGTTTGGTGGTAGCCTCATCGAACGTTCCAATACGTTCGTTTGATCTAACATCCAAAATCAGATTCCTTATACGATTGTCCATTGGCCCTCTCCATTATTTAGTATTTAATGCGGCGTTGACCGTGGCGCCCAGATTGCCAGGTCGAAGGCTCATGCAAACCGGTGCCAGCGGGTCCAATGGCCTGATGGCAACGCCGGATGCGGAGCCAGCCGGGACAGGGACTTCCTGGGGGCAACGCTGCACGGACGATGCCGCAGGCAGCGCCGCCAATTTATCGATTTATTTTGTTGGAATATCAGTAAGTTTTAGGATTGTCAAAAGAAAAATTGGGGGGCCTTGAGGGATGGTTCTGATAAGGTCATTCAATAAATCTTGTTCCTGGCTCTCCCTAGTCACGAAAAGGAAACGGGGCTATTCCAAATGATTGGGTTAGGAAGGCGCTTGACGCCCTTCCCCTACCTCCCTCAGCGCACCGCTTTGGTAAAGGGCATGACCAGCATTTTCCCGAACCGGACCTCCTCCGGCCGGGGATAAGCCCCCACACCGATCTTGATCTTGGACTGGTCCAAATTGTAGAGGAAGGTGCCCAGCCATTTGTCCCAGACGGACAGGATGGTGCCGTAGTTGGTATCGCGCTCCCGGATCACCACCGAGTGGTGGATGCGGGGCATGGAAGGGGGTACGAACAGGGTCAGGTAGATTTTATCCAACCATTCCGGGGTGTGGATGTTGCTGTGCTGGAACTGGGAGGTCAGCACCACCAATACTTCGAATGCGATCAGGCCAATCAGTTCCGCGCCCAGGAAAAAGACCAGCGAGATCTTGATCACGGCGGAGATGGCCAGCTCCCCCAGATGGAACCGGGAGGCCGTGGTTACGTCCATGTTCAGATCGCTGTGGTGGACCCGGTGGAAGCGCCAGAACAGGGGAACCTCGTGATTCAGCAGATGCCAGATGTAGAGCAGGAAATCCAGGACGACGACGGTGATGAGGATCCGCAGCCAGCCGGGAAGGTCCAAGAGGTTAAAAACCCCCAGGCGGTTTTCGGTCACATATTGGGCGGTGCGGATAATCGGCACGGCGAACATCAGGTTCAGCAGCAGGCTGTTGAAAAGGGCCAGGCTGATGTTGTCGAACCAGCGCCCGGTCTTGGAAACGCTGGCCGGCCGATAGGGGATCAGCCACTCCAGCACCAGGTATAAGGCCAAGCCGGCCCAGAAGAATACCAGGTTGATGACTTTCAATTCCAGCATGGCGGCCCCTTAAATAAATTTAACAGCTTATGGCCCGGTTTCCCGTCTCGGAGTACCTTTAGTACGAAAATAGACTCAATACCCCCTAACCAGTCATTGCGAGGAGTGAAGCGACGAAGCAATCCCCCATTGCAGCTTGGGGCACTCCGAAAGCTTGTCTGGGGGATTGCTTCGCTCTGCTCGCAATGACCCGCCGAATATAACTCGTATTTTCATGCTTCGTGGGTACTCGCCCCGAGCATGAGGGTTTAGTACGAAAAGAGTGAACATCCAACATTCAACATTCAACATCCAACATCGAATTAAGGTCAGACCAGCGGCAGAAAGGCCTGCAATTCCGAAAAGGCCGTCAAGGGCCGGTGACAGGTGTATTGCTCGCAGATATAGACCTGCGGCCCGTCGGGGGCCGGCGCCATCTCCCGGACAAAGGGGGCCATCCGCTCCAGCCGTTCCCCTTCCGGTCCCGGGGGCTTGAACAGCAGAACCTTGTTGGGCAGGAAAGCTTGGTGGAGAGCACGAACCATGACCTGGGAGGTCGGATGTTCGGGATCACCCGCGATCACCATTTCCCTGGCCGGCCCCACCACCCAATCCAGGCCGTTCAGAAATTGGGTGTAGCCCATGGCGAACCCCTGGACCGTGGCGGCGAAAACCCGCAGCAGGCGCTCGGCCGTTTCTTCCCAGACCGTCTCCCCGGTAATCCGGGCCAGCCGGAGCAGGTTGAGCAGGGCCACGGAGTTTCCGGAAGGCGCGGCCCCGTCGTAGATTTCTTTCTCCCGGGTGATCAACGCTTCCCCGTCCCGGGCGGTGAAGAAAAACCCGCCCTGATCGTCGTCCCAGAAAAGTTCCACCATCACCCGGTTGAGGCGGACGGCCGCTTCCAGGAAATCCAGGTCCCAGGTGGCCTCGTAGAGCTCGAGCAGGCCCCAGATAAAAAAGGCGTAATCCTCGAGATAACCGGGATTGGCCAGGTGGCCGTCCCGGAACCTGCGATACAGTCTCCCCTCGGGGCTGCGCATCCGTTCCAGGATAAACCGGGCGGCCCGGCCCGCGGCCCGGGCGTAGGTCGGGTCATCCAGGGCCTGAGCCCCCCTGGCCAGGGCGGCGATCATCAGGCCGTTCCAGGCCGTTAAAATCTTGTCATCCTTCAAGGGGTGGATGCGGGTATCCCGGACGGCGAACAGGGCCCGGCGGGCCTCCTCCAGGATCTTTGCCAGTTCCGCCGGGTCTTTCCCCTCCCGCTCGGCGCATTGCGCCAGGGGCAGCGGAAGATTGGGGATGCTCTTCCCTTCGAAGTTGCCTTCCGGCCGAATATCATAGCAGCGGCAGAAAATGTCCCCCATCTCCGGACCCAGAATCTTTTTCACTTCTTCCGGGGTCCAGACGTAGAACACCCCTTCGTGCCCTTCGCTGTCGGCGTCTTCGGCCGAATAAAAACCGCCCTC
>JACRCA010000351.1 GCA_016234425.1 Deltaproteobacteria bacterium
ATTCCCGAGCGGGCCGCCGGAAGCAGGACGCGCCAGATCGTCTGCCAGTGGGTGGCTCCCAGGGAAAGGGCACCCTCCTTGAAGGTGCGGGGCAAAGCTCGCAAGGAATCCTCCGAAATGCTGATAATCGTCGGTAGAATCATGATTCCTAAAACCACCGAGCCCGCCAGCACGCTCAACCCTGGACCCCCCAGATGATCCCGGATCAGAGGAACGAGTACGATCAGACCCCAAAATCCATAGATCACCGAAGGGATAGCGGCCAGAAGCTGGATCGCCGGACGAAGGGTCATGCTGATGACCGGAGGAATGAGTTCACAGAGGAAAACGGCGCAGGCCACTCCCAAAGGAACGCCCACGATCAGTGCCCCCATGGTCACCAGGAAAGAGCCAACAATCATGGGGAAAATGCCGAATGATCCCTGACTGGGAAACCAGCGTTCACCCAGGAGGAAAGAACGGAAACCCACCTTCCAGATCAGGGGGACTCCTTGCTCAAAGATGAAGAAGGCAATCAGAGCCAATATGGAAATGGATGAAAGGGCGATGAGGAACAGGCTTTTTTGGATGATCTTTTCCTTAAACATCTTCCGGAATTTTGGCCACCTTCTAAAGGTGGGGAATCGCCGTCGTGCTGACCAGTCCTTCCTGGACGAGTAATTTCTGCCCTGCCGGGCTTAATACATAATCGAGGAAATTTCTGGCCATGCCTTGCGGGTTGGCCTTAAAGACAAAAAGGAAAGGGCGGACAATCTTATAACGGAGCTTCTTGATGTTCTCGACGCTTGCTTCCACTCCGTCGATCTTCACAGCCTTCACCCGGTCGTTCACCAGACCGAGGGAAATATACCCAATGGCGTTCGGATCATCAGCAACGACCTGGCGAATCGCCCCGTTGGAGTCCTGAACAAGCGCCCTCAGGCTGATCTCTGTTTTTCCCATAAGTAAATGTTGAAACGCTTCCCGCGTACCCGATCCTTCTTCCCGGGTCACCAGGGTGATGGGATGATGTCTTCCCCCTACCTCACTCCAATGAGTGACGCGGCCCGAAAAAATTCCCTTAATTTGGTCTTTGGTTAAATCATTGGGCGGGTTTCTTGGATGGACAATCACAGCAATGGCGTCATAAGCAATGGGCACAGCAATCAGGTCCTGCTCATCAGGCATCAGCAGACGGGAGGACATGCCGATCTGAGCGGCTTCTGTTCGAACGGCTTGGATCCCGGCGCTGGACCCCCCTCCCTGGATGTATATCTTCTCTTGGCCATGATGTCCCATGTATTCCTCGACCAGAATCTCCGCAAAAGGCTGCACGGACGTGGACCCCACCACACTTAAACCACCTTGCGGCTTTTGGCAGCCTGTGATGAATGCCAGCAAAGTGAAGAACGCAATGGGCCAAACCCAATGCCGGCGTCTTCCTTTGGTCATTTCCTTATCCATATCTTCCCGTGATATAATTTTCTGTCCGCCGGTCTTTGGGCCGGGTGAAGAGGTCTCCAGTTGGGCCATATTCCAGGAGCTCGCCAAGCAGAAAGAAACCAACCCAGTCTGACGCCCGGGCAGCCTGCTGCATGTTATGCGTGACGATCACGATAGTATAATCCCGCTTCAGCTTTTGCATCAATTCTTCGATCCGCAAGGTGGCCACCGGGTCAAGGGCCGAACAAGGTTCATCCATGAGGATAACCTCGGGCTGAAGGGCCAACACCCTGGCAATGCAGAGGCGCTGCTGCTGCCCTAAGGCTAATTCCGTGGCTGGTCGATGAAGTTGGTCGGATACCTCTTCCCAGAGAGCAGCTCCCTTGAGGCTCTTTTCAACGATTTCGAAGAGATTGGATTTGTGATGGAACCCCAGAACTTTGGGGCCGAAAGCCACGTTTTCAAAAATGGACTTAGGGAAGGGATTAGGCCGCTGGAAGACCATACCCACCCTCTGTCTGAGGTGTACGGGGTTGACGTGCGGGGCATAGATATCCTGCCCATCTAAATAGATGGAACCTGACATGCGCGTGTTGGGGATGAGCTCGTTCATCCGGTTGAGGGTCCGGAGAAAGGTGGACTTTCCGCAACCGGAGGGACCAATAAGGGCGGTAATTTGCCGTTCTTTGACCTCCAGGTTAATATTCTTCAAGGCCTGGAAGGAGCCGTAAAAAAACTCGAGGCCCACAATTCTCATTTTGATTTTGCCATAACCATTTTTCATTAAGACTGATATCATTACCCAAAAAAAATAATTGATCAAGATCATTATTTCCTGACCGCATAACATTTTTCTGTTTTCACCATAGCCCAGGAGAGTGTAGCCCCAAAAGGGAGAGGGCGATGGGAATCCAACCTAAAGGGAGAGGGGCAGGAGAGAAGATGCTGAATATCTTCTTGCGGGCATAACTTGGGTAGGTAAACGGATGCTCCTCAGATAACCTAAGCTGGCAATACTGTCCAGGGCGGAGAAGGGGAAGATCTTATTTCTATTTCACTTCCTTTTTTTTCTCTCTCTTTTCTAGTTCCCGCTTGATGGTCGCGACTTTTTCCCGGAATTCCCGAGTCACTTGGGCCGATTCAGTTAAATCGGTTATCACATGGGGGGTCATCAACAAGATGGTTTCCTTCGCTTTATCCGTATTGGTGTGGTAACCGAACAAAGCTCCCAGGATGGGAATTTTGCTCAGAAAGGGGACCCCGGCTTTGCTACGCTCTTTGGACTCCTCGATTAGCCCCCCGATGACAATAGTCTGGCCCTCCATAATTGATAGGGATGTCTTGGCGGTCTTTTTCGGGAAAAAGGGGACATTCTTGAGACTTCCCAGGTCTTTTTGACCCACCGTACTTTGTTCGATCGATATTTCCAGGGTCACTAGCTTCGCGTCGCTGATGCGGGGGGTTACACTCAGGATCACCCCAATGTCTTTGTATTCGATCGTTCCTTCGACTATGCCTGTGGCAACCACGGCCGCAGTGGCGGCAGCCGTTGCCCCTGGAGTGGTATAGGTGGTCGTCAGGATAGGTTCAGAAGATCCGATCTGAATCTTGGCCTCTTTGTTGTTCGAGGCCAGGATATGGGGCGAGGAAATGACCTTCAAACGATTTTCCGCAGCCGAGGCATGAATGGCCGCAGTGAGTTTGTCCGCTGAGGCGATGGAGTAGCGCAGGCCAGAAGAAAACGCCTCTGCCGAAGGGGTCATTCCCAGAAAAGCTGTTCCTCCCATCCCTACCGAATAGTCTCCCGCTTTAAAGGTGGAAAATTCCAGGCCGTATTTGGTCGCCTCATCGAGCGTTACTTCAGCCAGAAGAACTTCGATCAAAACCTGTTTGGGATAAAGGTCAAGTTTCTTGATGGTTTCCAGGATGGCTTTATAGTCCCTTGGAAGAGCGCGGATGATCAAGGCGTTGGTGGTCTCGTCAACCACGATGTTAATCTCCCCTTCGGGCACGGCTCCTGAAGGCAAAACCCCTTCCTCCTTGGGGGGAGTTGGGGGGACAGCTGGAGCAGGTACAGGTCTGACTCCTCTGGGCAAGGCAGGAGTGGGTGGCGCAACAGGCTTGACCTCCGGTTTCCTCTCGGGAACATAGATCTGCTTCAGGACATCAGCCAAATCCTTCGCTTTTCCGTTCTGCACGTAGTAAACAAAAACGCTTGGTTTTGTCCCTTCCGCTGGAACCTTATCAAGTTCCTTGAGCCACTTTTCTACTTTATCGAAGACTTGCGGGATCGAACTCACTACCAGAAGGGAATTAATTCGAATGATAGGGGTAAAAGTAATCCCTACACCTCTTCCTGATTTCAAAGAAACCTCGAGAGAAGAGAAGATCCGTTCCATTTCCTTGGCAATCTCATTGACATCAGCGTTGAGCAGGGGGTAAATCCTGACCCGCATATCGACAAAAATGTCCACGTCGAAGAGTCCGATGATGTCGAGGGATTTTTTCACGTTCGAGGCGACATCCCCGATGATCAAGATATTGTGGGGAGGATGTTCCACAATATCCGCTCCATCCGAGAGGAAAGGCTTGATCATCTTGGAAACTTCCCCCACCGGAATGTATTTGAGGGGAATGATTTGGATCGTATATCTTTCCTCCGGCGGTATCTTTCCTGGCTCCAGAGAGATGGACGGGGGAGCGTATAATTTTTTGGCATCCCCAAAAGGGACAATCTCATAGATAACCCCTTTTTGGACAGCGGTGGCCCCATTCAATTTCAGGATCGACTGAAAGATGGGGAAGATGTCATCGGTGGTGATCTGCCCAGAGGTATGGATATTGACCACCCCTTTAACCCTCGGGTCGATGAGGTAATTGATTTTCATCATTTCGGCCACGACCCGGATCACTTCGTAAAGGTCGGCATTGTCAAAATTCAAGACGAATCGCGAACCCTTGGCGGGCTCTGGTGGCCTTACAGAAGCTGGAGGAAGTGTTTGGGTGGTTCCCTCAAGCCTTGGGGTGGGAGGGGGCGGAACCTCAGCCTTTTCCTGAGTCTTGGCTTCTTCTTTTTCACGGGGTACGGCGGCAATCTCTCTTGCCGGCTCACCGATCTGTTTTTGAGAGACCCCGACGCCTGGCGGGCCCTTCAGTTGGGGCTTTGTACCCGCGCAACCTAAGGGGGCAGCAATTAGGAGCAGAACGAAAAATCCCATTCGTAAGCATCTTAATGTTCTCATCCTAAGTTGACTCCTTTCTTTAATTTTTATTTCCCCCCACTTTCGACGGGTGGAGCGGGCCTGATTGACCTTCTCCCCCTCCACAGACCCGGATCAGGGACCGGCGCAGGAGTCACTGGTTTAGGCATGGGCGTCTCGATCGCGCTCCCTTTTATAGGCTCCATGGGCCTGGGAGCTACTTGAGGGGCAGAGGGCTTGGGTACTGCAGGTGCCGGCGCGGGAGGGGGTGCTGGAACTGGATGGGTACTCGTTACCTCGGCAGGCTTTGCCGCCGTCTTTACATCGACTCTTCTTTTGGGAAACTTGGGATCGTAGAGAAGGATTTCAAAAGAATCTCCGCCAGCTTCCAGGGTAATCCGGTCCGGTGAAATTTTTGTTAACTGGTAGTCTCCGATGCGATCTCCTATTTTTAGGGTCTTTATCTCCCTCTCCCCTTTTTGCAGGGGCCTTCCCGGGTAGACGATGGAAGCAGTTTGATAATCATCGCCGACGACGACCCCATACAAGAGAATTGGGGGGCGAGAAATTGGTTTTGTGTGGTTCACGGTAAGGATGGGGAATTCTTTTCGCTCAGGGTTAAATATATTCTTCTCGGCAATCTCCAGGATGGCCTCGCGAGAAGACGCCCCTCCGGGTGATCCCATCACCGGGGAGACCTCTGTCCTTCCCTCTGCTTTCTTGGCTATCTCCCTTCTGGGCATTCCCTCAGAGGCCTGAAACCAGGCCTCATAGTTTTTGAAAGCCAGAAGAAGAACCACGAAGGAAAGGAAAAGGCAGAGGACCCCGTAGCGGTTTGACATCATCGTTCCCTCCCCTTCTCTTTCGGTTTACTCGCTTTCATCAATCCAGAGATGACCATATTCCCCTGAATTGTATTGGGCATCCGGGGGTTGAAAATGAGGAGATCCATCTCGGAAATCATCAATTCCTTTTCCTGGTGTTCGAGGTCGTGGACAAACTGGCCAAGGCTCATCAGGCTATTGGTGGGGGCCAGCTCGATTTGCAAAGAAATTTTCCTGTAGACGCCGATCTCCTTAGGTTCCAGTATTCTGAAACTGCGCAGGCTGATGCCATTCTTCTCGGAAAGGCGCTTCACCATGTCCTGCAGATTTGCCGCTCCTAACTGCGGGGTCTCTCCGGGGAGAAGTCGCTTCTGAATTCCTTCGCTCTGCTTTCGGGTCCGATCGAGGGCTTCTTCGACCGCCTTGCGATTCTGGATAATTTCGGCGTATTTCCATATCACTCTCTGTTTTAGAGCCATCTCTTCGTCGGCTTTCTTTTTGGCTTCCCATAGGGGGACGATCCCAAAGGTATAGCCCAGCAGGGCCATCGTGAAACCAATGAGCCCCCAGAAGACTTTCTTCTGGGAAAACTTCCCCCCTGCCCAAAAGGACCACTTTTTCAAGACCCCGCCCTCCAGCCTTCCAGCCTCATTCTGATCTTGAACCTCTCCTTCTCCTTATCCCCGCCGACTCTCCTTTCCCGTTCTTTGGTCACGGGAGCTAAAAATTCCACCTTCTCAAAAAGGGATGATTTGTCGAGCAAGGCGATCAAATCAGAGGCGGAATCAGCAAACCCGCTGATTTCGATCTCCCGCCCAGAATATTTAAAATTCCAGATCCAGACCGTGCTGGGTAAGATGCGGGTCAACTCTTTTAAGATCTCTACCTTGCTGACCTCCGCGGACGTGATCTTCTCGAATTCCAGAATCTCTTTGGCCAACTCTCCCCTTTCCTTCTGCAATTTTTCCACGGCCTCCATTTCCGGCTTTCTTTTCTTAATTTCAGCCCGCAGGTCATCCAGTTCATTGCGGTAAACGCTGTAAATTCCCACTCCCCATGTTAAACTCAGGATCAAGGCCAGGAAGACTAAGATCAGGAATAGAGGCTTGCCGATCTGTCTCACCTTTTTGCGCATCTCCGAGGGAAGGAGATTAAGATTCATTGCTGTTCTCGTCAGCCCTCTCAGAGGAAGGCCGATGGAGGCATAGAGATGAGCCGCTGGGGATTCCTCCTTTTCCCCCTCGATGCGGTCCAGGGGAGGAAGGGAAACTCCTTTCATTGAATCCTTTAGCTTAAAAGTAGGGAGCCTTTTTTCAGCCTCTAACCCATAAACGAAGAAAGTTGCTTGGGATAAGGAACCCCCGTTTATCTTTGATTGTATAAAAGTGTTTATGATTTTTGCTTCTTTTTCTTCCGCAGGCAGGGGAAGGTGATAACTTTCCCTCCAATCCTTACCCTGCAGAAGATTCATCTCAAAAAATGGCTCGCTCAGATCGAGCAAGACGGAAATCTCCTTTCCTTTGTATCCCTCATGATAGCAGAACAGATTGAGAGCGGCGGCCGAGGGGGTTTGAACAGATAGGGGTTGTATGCCGATTTTCTTCAATAAGGACAGGTAAGGATCCAAATCTTTCTTCCTCACAAAAACCACGATCAAATGGATCCATTCTTTTTCCTCTTTAAGAATCTGATAATCAAAGTAGGTCTCTTCTTTGTCAAAGGGAATATATTTGGGGGCTTCGTATTCCAGTACTTTTCTCAGGTTCTCTTTGGTAGCTGGAGGAAGACGAAGGAAGCGGATAACCACCTTCTCCCGCGGAATAGAAATCGAAACCCTTTCCTTGCTGATCTGATGTTTAGAAATAAAGGCAGTGATCAGGCTGATCCATTGAGCCTCCTGCGCTTCTTTCGGGCTTTCCGAACCCAAGGGGCAGACCCTGTAATCCACGAGCCGGATCTTCCCGAAAGATTTCCTGAGAAGAGTCAGGATAAGATGGTTACGTCTAAAATCGATTCCCAAGCTGCAGTTAAAAAGCATCATCTTTAATCTTTTCGGCAATTTTTAGGGCAAATTTATTTGTTCTGAGCCCCTTGAACGGTCACTGGTGTCCTCCTGACCATCAAATAAGGGCGTCAACCCATTGAATAATTTTATGTCTCCCCTTTTCTTTAGGGTCCACTTTGATGATTACCTTAACCCCTCGCAGGGAACCTCCCTCTCTACCCTTTGCTTTCGACTCGATGGTATAATACGAAGTCGGTGCGCGGAAAAGGATTCCCCGGCTAATTTCACCCATAAAAGGGCCAAGTTCTGGCACCCTTTGCAAAAGATCCTGCTGGTTTTCGAAGCCCTTTTCTTCCCTGGCCTTGATGATGAGCCGAGAAGCTTCGTGGGGGATTCCTAAGACGATCTTCAACACCGGCAGAGTGGCGCTATTGATATCGATCTGTTCTCCCGGGGCGTAAATCGAAAAGATATCTTTCAAACCGATAGAACCCACGGTTTCCCCTTGCTCTCCTTTCTGGCCTTCTTTTTTGCCATAAAACAATTCTGGAGTGACTCCCCGGATAAGCAGGAGCTCTTCCACAGAATCCAGGTTGCTATTCTTGCAATGGTACGGTTCCTTAAGGGACTGATAATAGTCATTCTCGGCGCCGTTAAGCCGGTGGAAATCATCTGGGTCTCGCCAGTCCAGGATGGAATCAACTACCATGTCTCTGACCTCTCCCTCTAAACCCAGATTCGTAATGATCTTTCGCAGCATCTTTTCAGAGACCAGATTCACGTTGATCTTGCCCGCCTCCCCCAGGACCCGGACCATACATTCTCCCCGCTCGAAGGACAGCAAGTAATCCCTCCCATCCGTCACCCATTCTCTCCTGTCCGCAGGGATTTCCTCGGACTTCCAGGTCTTGCGGATCTGCTGAACTTTGGGGTCGTGTTTATACACTAACTCGGCAATAGCCCGCTGGACCCCTCCGGCGCTGATGGCATAGAGTTGGAACTCCTCCAGGTAATTCTTGGCGATGTGGGCCTCTGTCCTCATGGAAAAGCTGAATTCCAGAACAACGACAGAAAGGATGATAATCACCCACAAGACCATGATCAGGGCAACTCCCTCTTCCTTCCTCTGAAGGGGAAAAAATAATTCTCGCCAAATTACGGAAATTTTCATAGGTAAAAATTCTTTTAACTTGAAACTCGTAACTTGAAACTTGCTTATCGTCCAGTCCCCAAAGGCCTCGAGGGAATTACCCTTCGGCTTGGGACTGTTCTCACTTCTTCAAAGCGGTGGGAAGGAAGGGAGACCAGAAGATTAAAAGGGGAGTCCCCTTTCTTCTCTCTGGGGATGAGGGTCACCCGTATGGCTTTAGGGATCTCTCCCTTTTCTTTGGCATTCCATTCTTCCACCCATCCGGCCACCTGGTTTTTTTCTGGGTTTTCTTCCTGGTAATATTCGAACCGAACTTCTGAAATCCCGGCAAACAGAGAAACGCTCGATTCTTCTTGGGGTTTGTCTTCCATGAAATCTTTATTCAGAACCCTTTGCTCGTAAAAAACTAAACCCCCTCCCTCTTTAAATTCATAGATTGCATAGACAAATCCCTCCGGCTGTTTTGCCCTGAGAGGGAGGGCAGATACAAATTTTAAAGAGTGAGCTTTCCCCTCAAAGGCCAGGTAGTCACCCTCTGCTCTTTGCGCCTTGATTTTGTAAGGAACCAAGGATTTGACCTGGCGAGAGATCAATTGCGAAGCAATCCGCACTTTCTGGTATCCATCTTTAATAGAATCCCCCTTTTCCCAGGCGGAAAGGCCCAGGCGAAAAACTCCGAAAATCATCAGGAGAATGAAGGCGAGGACGGTCAAAGTGACCATTACCTCGATCAGGGTGAACCCCGTTGTTGCAAAAACTTCGATATCCGAGGTCAGAAACCCCCTTCTTAATCTTGCATCTGCCCTGCTTCCTGAAGCCATATATTCACTCAACTACGGGGTGAACCCTCCACCCATCCCTTTGCGGATGAGGCAAGCTTTATCTGTGCTTTTCATGATCCCCCCACGGGGACCGTTTTGTAGGACTCAAACCCGGCAGACCTTTCTCTGGAACCGGATTTCCAGATAATGTCCACCTTAACCTGATAAAGTTCAACCGGTGGTTCAAATTCTAAGCTTTTCCCCTCGGGAAGAATTCCTACCTTCCTCACCCCTACCTGCCAGCGAAAATCTCTATCAAATTCCCCTTCCTCATTCCCTTCTTCCATATGTTCCCTCAGGGCGATCTCTTCCATTTTCATCCGGGCAAATCCGACTGCCTTGGTATATTCTTCGGAGGCTCTCCCCAGACGAAGTCCACCGGAAAACAGTTCGATGATCACAATCAGACCCACCCCTAAGATGGCCATGGCCACTACAACTTCGATTAAGGTGAATCCCCGATTTCTCATCTACCGTTCCCTCTAACCCTCTTCCACTTCTACCATTCCCGTTAGAAAATGAACTTTGATCCGGTATCCCTTATGGTCCTGGGAACCTAAAAGCACAGATCCCCCATTCGAACCTCCATTGGGATAGAATTCGATCGTCGGGAAGTCCGAAGGGTACTGGGAAGAAGGGATCTTCATCTCCCTCATCTGAACTCCATCAGGAAGGGTGTATTTATTGCCCCTCTCCTCAGCCAGTTCCAGGCCTCGGGTCCTTATCTCCCGCAAGTCGGGATCGAAAAGGACCTGATAGACTCTGCCCTTCTGCACAGCTTCGCTGCGAAAATAGCGCAGGAGCCCAGAGACATTCTTGGCTGCTGCTCTTAACTCGATGGTCTTGGAAAAACGCGATAGAGAGGGGGTAACCAAGGAAAGGGAGAGGCCGATGAGGACCAGCACGATGATTAGCTCGATGAGCGAAAACCCTTTGTCTTTCACTACCCAATATCCTTCCAACTTACGATATCCTGATTCTCCCCCTCACCTCCCTCTGCGCCATCAAGACCATAAGAAATAAGGTCATAATCGCCGTGTTCCCCAGGAGATTTGTAAACATAAGACCTCCCCCAGGGATCGAAAGGGATTTCTTTGGGAAGATAAGGACCTTTCCATCCATCCATTCCAGACGGTTTCTCCCGCAAAGCCTTCAATCCTTCCTCAGTGGTGGGGTATCTTCCCACATCGAGGCGCAAGGCGTCGAGGGCTGTCCCGAAGAGTTCAATCTGAGCTTTGGCTGCCTTCTGTTTAGCCGCACTTACCTTGCCAAATAATCTTGGCCCAACCAGAGCGGCCAGTAAGCCAATGATTATGACCACAATCAGAATTTCAATCAGCGTAAATCCCCTTTCTTTCCGCCAGGTCCGCTTCTTCATCTCTTCCTCCGTCAAAAACCTATTCACCGCAGAGCACGCTGAGGCCACGAACTCGGCGTCCTCTGCGATCTCTGTGGTGAACAATCCGTTAAAAAGGAATCTCATTGATACTGAAGATGGCCAAAAGCATAGAGATAACGATGAACCCTACAATTCCTCCCATGACCAGAATGATCAGAGGTTCCAAAAGAGAGACAAATCGTTTGAGAGCATTCTGAACGCTCTCCTCATAGGCCTCAGCCACTTTGGTTAACATTTCATCGAGCCTTCCGGTTTCTTCCCCCACCCCGATCATATGGACAGCCAGAGGGGGAAAAACATCGGTTTCCTGCAAGGATTTGGAGATTCCCTTGCCCTCTTTCAGCCGGTCGTGGATACGACCGATGGCCCTCGAAATTGCCAGATTTTGGGATATTTCTTTGACCAGGTTGAGGGCGGGAAGAATGGGGACCCCGCTTTGCAATAAGGTTCCCAGCGTTCTGGCAAAGCGGGCAATCTCCACTTTTTTGATGAGATTTCCCACGGCCATCCATTTCAATTTAAAAAGATCCCAGCGCCATCTCCTCTCTTCGTTTTGGACATAAATTTTAAGACCTAAATAAACCAGGGCCATTGCCCCCAGGCCGGCCCACCAGTAATCTCTGGTGGATTGGCTGATGGAGAGCAGGATCTGGGTAGGTAAGGGAATGGCCCTTCCCATATCGGAGAAAATTCGGGAAAACCTGGGAATGACAAAGGTAACCAGAATGGTAAGGGAGATCCCGCTGACAATCGTCAAAATCAAGGGGTAGATCATGACGGAGATGAGGTATTCTCTGATTTCTTTGGTGCTTTGCAGATACCTGGCCAGTCGGGACAATATGGTTTCCAAAAATCCCCCGGATTCTCCAGCCCTTACCATATTGATGTAAAGTTTCGAAAAAATCTGAGGATGCTGCCCCAAAGCTTCAGCCAGGGAGCTTCCCCCCTCAATCCGCTTTAAGATGTCCCTTATTGCTTCCCGCAGTCTCGTGTTCTCTGTCAGGGACCCCAAAATCTCGAGGCTTCGGTCTATCGGCAGACCGGCAGAGACCAGCGTGGAGAATTCCTGGGTAAAGACGAGCAAGTTCTTAATCCCTACTCGTTGGGGTAAAAAAGGAGAAACCCGAAGTCCAGCCCCTTTCTCCTCGGCAGAGAAAATGCGAATGGGAATGTAGCCGAGTTGATGCAGGCTCTGGATTACCGCCCTTTCATCCTTCCCCTCCATCGAACCTTCCACGGTCTGTCCGCTGAGGGTAGTGGCTTTGTAGAGATATTCCGCCATTGTTATTCCAGATCACTCCTCACTCTTCATTCTTCAAAGGAGCTCCTCTTCTTGGGTTACCCGCAAGACTTCGGAAACCGTGGTAATCCCCTGTTTGACCTTCAACCAGCCATCTTCCCTTAACGTCGTCATGCCATTTTTGCGGGCTGCTTCCTTGATAATGTTAGAATCTTTTTTTCCTAAAATGAGCCTCTGGATATCTTCGGAAATTTTGAGGAATTCAAAAATTCCCACCCGCCCCCAATACCCAGTATGAGAACATCTCTCACATCCCCTAACCTGATAAATTTCCGAACCTTCACGGCTTGTTCCCTCAAGCTTCATTTCCTTCAGGATGAGCGGGTCGGGAGAATAGGTCTCCCGGCAAAAAGGACAGGCAACTCGCACCAGTCGCTGGGCCAATATTCCAATGATCGTAGAGGAGAGGAGGTAGTCTTCCATTCCCATGTCTACGAGCCGAGTAATGGCGCTGGGGGCGTCATTGGTGTGGAGTGTGCTTAACACCAGGTGGCCGGTCAGGGCTGAATGGATGGCAATCCCGGCAGTCTCGGCATCCCGAATCTCACCGATGAGGATCACATCTGGATCCTGGCGAACGATGGATCGTAGGGCATTGGCAAAAGTAAGGCCAATGGCTGGTTTCACCTGAATCTGATTGATCCCTTTCAACTGATATTCTACCGGGTCCTCTACAGTGATGATCTTTTTCTCGGGAGAATTGATCTTCTGCAGGGCGCAATAAAGAGTGGTGGTCTTTCCGCTCCCGGTGGGGCCCGTAACCAGAATGATTCCATGAGGGCTTTGGATGAGGTCTTGAAACCCTACCAGGATATCCTCTGTAAAACCCAATTTCTCTACCTCCAGCAGCAAACTGCTCTTGTCCAGAATGCGCAAAACAACCGACTCCCCATGGATCGTGGGGACGGAAGAAACCCGGAAATCGATCTCCTTGCCTTTCACCCGCAGCATAATCCGACCATCCTGCGGGAGGCGTCTTTCAGCAATATTCAGTTTGGCCATGATTTTGACACGAGAGATGATCGCGGCCTGAAGGCGCTTGGGGGGAGATTCGACATCGTCCAGTACCCCGTCAATGCGGTAGCGGACCCGGAAACGCTCTTCGTATGGCTCAAAATGAATATCGCTGGCCCTCCGCTCAATCGCCCGGCTAATGATCAGATTCACCAGGCGGATAACCGGCCCCTCAGAAGCCAAATCTCGAAGATGGTCAACGTTTTCTTCATCTTCCGCCTGAAATTCGGGAATGCGATCGAGGTCCTCGATAATCTTTTCCATGGAGGTCACGCCAGACCCATAGGATCGTTCAATCGCTTTTAAAATGTCGCTTTCCAGTCCGAGCAACACCCGGACTTCATAGTTTGTGGCCAGCCGGATGGCATCGAGAGTGTAGAAATCAAAGTGGTCGCTCATGATCACTGTGAGGGTGTTATTTTCCAGATGGGCCGGGATGAACTTGGATTCTTTCATAAACTGAACAGACAATTGGTTAAAGAGCATGGGCTCTTCGGGGAAATCATCCTCCTTGGCAAAAGTTGCCCCATAATATTCTTCCAGGGCAGCCCGAAATTTCTGCAGGGGGAGTAACCCAGATTTAAGCAGATGTTCCTCAACTGAAAAATTTTCTAAGGGTTGCCCCACAGGAAAAACCCTTTCCAAATCCGCTCTCTGGATCCAACCTCTCTTAATAAGGTAAGGAATAATTTGGTCGTTCATATTTTCTATCTCTCGCTCTCCTGATTAAACCACGCGGTCCCGGATCGGGTTGCTAAAATTCTAAAAAATCAATAATTTAGCATTATACTCCAAATTATTCCCCAAGGGATGGACTAATTTTCACCTATCCTTAAGGAAATAGAATAAATGAGAAAAACCCTATTATATTTTTCGGCATAAAATAGATAAATCCTAAGAAATTATTGCGATTTTGCAGGAATCTACCCAATCAATGACCAAAAATGCAGCTTGAGCTTGTTTTTCCCCTTTTTCTTTGATATTTTCGGCTTTCTTAGTAAATCATGATTCGTTCATCTCTCCCATGAATTCTGAGAAAAAAATCTTCGGCCTCAGCCGCAACATTTTTTCCCTGGGATTGGTCAGCTTTTTCACTGATGTAAGCAGTGAAATGATATACCCCCTGCTGCCCATCTTCTTAACTTCCGTCCTGGGGATGGGAGCTACCTTTGTAGGCCTGGTTGAAGGAGTTGCCGAGGCCACTGCTTCCTTGCTCAAGCTACTGTCGGGCTGGCTCTCTGACCGCTGGGGAAAGAGAAAGTCCCTGGTCGTCTTTGGTTATACGCTCTCTACGCTCATCCGCCCTTTAGTCGCTGCTGCTACAGCAGGGTGGCATGTCCTTCTCATCCGTTTCCTGGACCGGGTGGGGAAAGGAATTCGGACTTCTCCCCGAGACGCGCTGATCGCTGACTCCAGCATCGCCGGGGAACAAGGGAAAGCCTTCGGCTTCCAGCGGGCCATGGATCATGCTGGAGCCGTAGTAGGGCCCTTGATTGCTTTCTTCCTTCTCACCTTCATTACCCAGCAATACCGCCTCATCTTCTGGTTGGCCTTCATTCCAGGCATGGCCGCGCTTGTCACCCTCATTCGGGGGGTGAGCGAAAAAAAGTCCAGATCATTTGGGCCACCTTTGTCGAAAGTTCATTTGACCTTCCGGCCTTTTGACCGTCGTTTCAAAGTTTTTCTTTTGATCGTCATTCTATTCACGCTGGGTAATTCCAGCGACGCCTTCCTGCTCTTGAAAGCCAAAGATGCCGGCATCCCCGTCTCCCTCATTCCCATCCTCTGGGTGGTTCTGCATATTTCCAAGTCCCTATCGGCCACTCCCGGGGGAATTCTTTCCGACCGTCTGGGCAGAAAGGATGTGATCATTGCTGGCTGGTTGCTCTACAGCGCGGTTTATTGGGCTTTTGCCTGGGCTGAAACTCCCGGGATGATTTGGCTCCTTTTCGCGATCTACGGTCTATTCTATGGCTTGACCGAGGGAGGAGAGCGCGCCCTGGTGGCCGATCTGGTTCAACCCCACCTGCGCGGAACTGCTTACGGCCTGTATAATTTCTCCATCGGGATCAGCACCCTTCCTGCCAGCCTCTTGATGGGCCTGCTCTGGGAAAAAGTGAGTCCCAAAGCAGCCTTCGGTTTCGGGGCCACCCTGGCCCTACTGGCAGCTATTCTCCTTTGGCTGGCACTTAAAAAGACAGGTAATAGGTGATGGGCAATGGGCGACAGGCTATGGGCTGGCCAGAGACTATGCGCCATTGGCTAAAGCCTATAGGATAAAAAATTAAGGCTCGTATTTTGCCCATAACCTACAACCTCTAGCCTATAGCCTGATTTATTTAATTCTATGGATCGGGAAAACGTTCTGCTTGATATAACTAACCACTCTGTCCACTTCCCGGTTAATCCGCTCCTTGGTATTCCCCATCATGTAGACCGTTTTATCATGGAGGCTGCCTACCTCAATCTCCGGCCCAAACATCATTCCCCCAACGACTCCGACGTATTCATCCCGGGGTTCTAAGTCATTCAAAATCCCCCAGGCCAGAGTCCAACTCCGGGCTGTTTTGTAAACATCGTATCCCCCACCTCCCAGGGCCAAGACCCGGGGGGCCACTCCAACTAATTTTTTTACCACCTGGCAATAACCAAAGTTGGTCATGCTCAGATGGGTGAGGGGGTCGGAGATATGCGTGTCCGCTCCCAGCTCGACGACCACGATGTCCGCGGCAAAGGCGTCGAGAAGGGGAGGCCCAATCTCTTCAAAGGCCCGAACGAAGGCCTCATCATCCGTGTTTTGGGGTAGAGGAACATTCACCGTAAACCCTCTCCCTTTGCCCTCTCCGATCTCATTCTCAAAACCTGACCAGGGATAGAGGTCCCGTCCGCTTTCGTGAAACGAAATTACCAGAACTCGGTTTTCCTGATAAAAAGCCTCCTGAACTCCATTGCCATGATGGGCGTCGATGTCCACGAAAGCCACTCGCCACCCCTCTTTTAGAAGGTGGGTTATGGCCACAGCTACATCGTTCACGTAGCAGAACCCTTCGGCGTAGGCCCTGCCCGCGTGATGAAACCCTCCTAAGGGATTGAAGGCCACCTGCACCTCACCGGAGGCGATCATCTTCGCCCCTAAAAAGGTTGCGCCGGCAGTGAGAGCGGCATAATCATAGACCCCAGAAAAAATCGGATTATCCTCGGTCCCCAGTCCATATTTCAAAATTTCCGGGTCTACGGTCAAAAAATCTCCCTTACGCCCCGATAGCAGATCAGGCCAATGCTTGCCGTCTAAGGTTCCCGAATTGAGTGCCTGGAGAATTTTGAGGTATCCTTCATCGTGGAACTCCTTCATGACCGCAAAATCCAGCGGTTCGGGGTTGACCAAGCGAATCCAGGGACGTTCCATCAGATCATAGCGGCGACAGAGCTCCAGAGTCAGTTTGGCCCGAATCGGTTTAAAGGGATGGGTGGGACTGTACTCGAAATTGGCCAATTCATCGGAGTAAATAAAAACGCTCTTAAAGTTTTCAGCCCGGCCATTCATGCGGTTCCCATCATACCGGAACAAAATCCCGGGTCAATCTTTTTCTTCTTAGCTCCTATTGCCGCATCCCAAAAGTTCCTTGACAAATTCTGACGTGGAGCCAGGCGGAGGAACGATGCGCGCCGCCAAAATCGGCCGGGAAATGCCTGGCCTGGAAATCGCTGGCGAACCTCCACAAAAAAACAAGCGGGGCGATAATATCACCAAAAAGCTCGGAAATTATGAAGAGGACTCGCCCCGCTCCCCCTAAGGAGGAACCACTGCCTCATTTTGGCCAGCGCAGCGGTCCTTCGCCTGGCTCCTGGGAACGACCTTTCAATTATTCAACTTATTTCTGAGACGCGATACCAGGATAAATTGACATCTTGGAGCAAATTTCCTAAACTTTTGGACACAATGACCCGTCTTGGGGAGGTGCTGGATGGAATTTTCAGAGCAAAAGATCGGTGAACAGTTCCAGGAGGAGACAAAATATGCCCGCTCCCCCCATTGGCCAATAAGCTCCGCAAAAAAGAGCCTCCCTAGACCCCTCAAACCTTCTTCCCCGCAACTCATTTCCCTATCCCAGCCTCATCTGGATAACGGGCCAAACTTATGGAAAGTCTTGCTGCACCGCCGCTCGATACGGGAGTATAGCCAAGTCCCTCTCTCCCTGGAGGAACTCTCCAACCTTCTCTGGGCTACGCAGGGCATCACGGCCAAAGCCTCCCTTCCCTGGTACCGGACAGCCCCGTCAGCCGGCGCTCTCCATCCCATTGATAGTTACTTGGTCGTCAACCGGGTCGAAAGATTAGAGCCGGGAATCTACTTCCTGCGCGTGCAGGATTTCTCCCTGGAGGTAAAAAATAAAGGAGACTTTTCTCGGCAGATCGCCCAGGCAGCTTTGGACCAGCAGATGGCCCAGGCTGCTGCTGTGGTGTTTGTCTGGGTAGGCGTAATCCGGCGCTGCCGCCAAAAATATCGCCAGCGAGCCTACCGGTACGTCTACTTGGATTGCGGCCACCTGGGGCAAAACCTCTACTTAGCGGCTACGGCCATGAACCTGGGATGCTGCGGCATTGCGGCTTTCTATGATGATGAGGTCAACGAATTAGTAGGGGTCGATGGCCACGAGGAAACCGCCATCTACCTGGCTACGGTGGGGAGAAAAGAATCTTCTTCTAACACTTGCCTCCAATAAAACCTCCCCTCCCCCGTGGGGAGCTGTGAAAAAATAGATTACATCCTTCTCCCCCTTGTCGGGGTCCGGGAGCGGGGGGCGGTGAGCGCAGGCAGCATCGGCGGGAGAAGACTCTCCTAAATGGTTCAGGCGTCCGTCCGAAAAGGGAGGCGGGGTGCTTGTTCCCGCCTGATCCATGGAAGAATAACTGCCTCATGATGCCAAGCGAAGCGCCTCCCGCTACCGGACCTGCGAAGGCCATCTGATGTTACGCCAGGTTCTGCAACTTGGCACTAGCATAATTTTTTCACACCTTGGGGCAG
>JACRCA010000352.1 GCA_016234425.1 Deltaproteobacteria bacterium
ACAGGGAAAAGGGGATGTTCTCTAAAGTCTTAAAAAAAATAAAGTCGACTGACCCCATTCGGATACACATGATTCTCTGCGAGCTAACCTCAAAATATTCAATAAAAACCTCCGAACTCAATATTTCCGTCTCTGAACTCCTAACTCCGAACTATATTACTTATCTCGGGAACGCTGCTGGAATTCCTCCATCCACCGGAAGGGTGGCTCCGGTTGTGGCACTGCTGGCTTCGGTGGCAAAGAAAACAACAGCATTGCCCACGTGCTCCGCCGTCACCTGGACTTTCAGGAGATTTCTCTGGCGGTAATACTCTCGCAAACCCGCAGGATCCAGCCCTCTGGATTTCATCCGTTCAGGGCCAACAAGCTCCCACAGTTTTGATGGAACTTCTTCATCCCCGAATACGGCATCCGGATTGACCATATTTACTCGCACTCCCAATTCCGCCAGTTCTAAGGCGGCGATTTTGGAAATCTGATGGACCCCGGCCTTGGAAGCGCTGTACGCGCCAAAGGCTGCCCCGGGATCAAAAACATTTTTCGAACTGATCACCACGATATTCCCGCCTGTTCCCTGACGTTTAAATACCGGGATGGAGGCCTTGATGACGTGGAAAGTCCCCTTGAGGTTGACCGCCATGACCTGATCAAATTTTTTCGGGTCCAGGTCTTCCACCTTGGCCACATGAGCCGTTCCAGCGTTCGGGACAAGAATATCAATCCCCCCCAGTTTCCAGCTTATTTCCTGAAAAGCCTTTTCCACAGCTTCATAGTCTGTAACATCGAAAATGATTTTCTCAATTAGACTCTCGGCATACTTCTTCAGCAGAATGGAATAGACCTTTCGCAAACGGGGCTCATCAATGTCACAGATCACGACCGCTGCCCCAGCAGCCAACAGCCGATCGGCAATTCCCAGACCCATAGCACCTCCTCCTCCTGTGATAACCCCGATCTGTCCGTGAAGGGGAAGAGAAGGTATCCGGCCAAGCTTTTTTTGTTGGAGGGGCCAGTATTCGATGTCAAAAATGTGAGAATCCGAAATAGCCGCGTACTCATCCAATCTGTTAGCTAAGATCTTGGCCCGCAAAGTATGCTCAGCGATGTCGGCGGCAATCTGGGCTTCTTTGCGGGTAAACCCGAGAGTAACCAGACCAATGCCGGCAACCAAGAAAATCCGGGGATAAGGGTCGAGTTTTTCTCGGCTAATCTTTTTCGCTTCCAGTTGGGACGAGAAGTACCCCTCGTAAGCGGCTTTATAAGCATCCACTACCCTTCTTACCATCCGCTGAAGAGTCCGGTCATCTTCCGGAATGTCTTCTATGTATGCCCATAGGTTTTTCGTCCGAGTGACATGATCTGGAGTTAGGACTCCCGAGATACATAGATCTTTCGCCTCATGGAAAAGAGAAGCTTTCACCAAGTCCGAGGCGCTTCGCACCTCAACATAGAATCTGCGAAGTTGGTTGCTCTCCGTGCGAAAAGCGCATGCCCCGCGAACGATCTGATTGAAACAGGCAACCGATGAGGAGAAATCTTTCGGCGGGGTCAGACCTACGCGGGCAGACCCGAAAACCTTACGGCGCGTTCTCTCTTCAATATATCCTTCTGCCTTTTTTACATATTCAATCATTCTCTCATATGACCTTCTGGCATCGTCGCCAAAGCTGAAAATCCCATGATGAATGACCACAATCGCTTCTACCCCTGGGTTTTTTTCATATCCTTCGAGAACCGCTTTTGCCAGGCTTATTCCAGGCATGAAATAGGGAAGAATGGCCACCCTTGGTCCCAGCGCCTCCTTCAGGAAATCTTCCCCGTGTTTCTGGTTGGTCAGGATTAGAATGGAATCTGCATGGGTGTGATCGATGTAGCGGGGAGGAAGAAAAGCATGCAAGAGTGCTTCCACCGAAGGATCCCGGGAAGAATAGAAAACCTTGTTAATCTGAAGCTGGTTCTCCATTTCCTCATCTGCAAGACTTTGGAGACTTTGCAGCTTTCGCAGGGAATTCAATTCCAGCCCGACAAATCCTTGGGGTTCAATAGTGGCTAAGTCTACCCCACTGCCTTTCACGTAGAGGACATCCTGGTCTTCCCCTACTATATTCTTCACCCTTAATTTGATGGAAGTGTTTCCTCCACCGTGGAGAACGAGATGAGGATCTCTCCCGATCAAACGAGAAGTGTAAACCCGCAGGGCCAACTTTGGAGGAATGGCTGGATACTTAGCGATGAATTCTTGGGATTCTTTGGGATCAAAGAGACTTTTCATATTTCAATATCTCATTAGGGAGATGGGGGATGGGGAGATCGGGAGACTTTCTCATCCCAACCGTCGCTTCGCTCCTGGCAGCAGCCAGGGTTGGGGGTCGTTAATTAGTCGAACTAGTTTCCCCAAAACATCGCTATAAGAAGCCGATAGCTTTTGCCCAACTTCCGGTTTAAGGTACCCACACTGAACAGCAAATTCCAACCAGACTTGTGTTTCAGCAGCCTCCGCTTCAGCATCACTCAGCTTTAAGATAAAAGATGCTTCGTAGCGTCTTTTGCGCCAAGCTTCTGCCAGATTGGCACAAATCGAGCGGGAAGAGCGCCGTATCTGGTCGGTAAGAGAAAATTTTTCTTCTTTTGGAAAAGACTTGCTTTCCTGGAATATCAACATGGCCAAATTAAAGGCTTTCTGATAAACTTCCAGGTCTCGATGAGTCTTGATAAATGTCTTCTCCATCTTCTTTCACCCTATCTCCCTACCTCCCTATCTCCTTACCCTTTTTTCTCTTTTTTCTCTTCCTGAAAAATCTCTTCCGCACCCTTCGCCGAGGCTTTTTCGTGGATAATAGCGCGCAGAGCCTTCATCATAGCCACCGGATGGGGATGCTGCCACACGTTTCTTCCGAGGTTCAGGCCGATGGCTCCTTTTTGCATGCCATCGTAGACAAATTCGAACACCTCTCGCTCAGTCTCGCACTTAGGCCCACCGGCCATTACCACAGGAACCGGACAGCCATTGACCACCCTATCAAAGTTCTCACACCAGTAGGTCTTAACGATGTTGGCACCGAGTTCGGCAGCAATCCGGCAGCAGAGCGAGAGGTAACGGGCGTCCCTCTTTTCCAGCTCTTTGCCCACGGCCGTGACGGCCATAACTGGAAGCCCATAACTCTGACCTTCATCTACCAGTTTCGCCAAGTTCAAAAGGGAGTCATGCTCATAATCACTTCCCACGAAAATGGACATGCCCACCGCAGCCACATTGAGACGGAGGGCTTCCTGGACAGAGGTCGTAATAGCCTCATGAGCCAAGTCTTTCCCAATGATGCTTGTTCCGCCCGAAACCCTAAGGATAATGGGTGGGCAATTCCTGGGGTCAACGCAGGAACGGAGTACCCCACGGGTTACGAAGAGGCCATCGGCATATGGAATCAATGGCTTGATCGTCTCTCCTGGCTTTTCCAGTTTGCTTGTAGGGCCCTGGAAGTAGCCATGATCGATCGGCAAGAAGAAACAGTGGCCATCTGGCTGAATCAGCCGCCCCAGACGATTTTGCATTCCCCAATCCATATAGAAACCTCCTTTTTTCTTAAGAGAAATCTGCGGTTTTTACCAAGACGATATCATATCATCTTGAACCACCAAAATTCCACATAATCCTTCATGCCGGATCCATCGCGCCCGAGGCAGGGGAAAAATTCAACTTTATATCTCCCCCCCAAGAGAGACTGCGTCGCAATGAAAAAAAGGAGCCGTCATTCCCGCGAAGCTTGTCCCCGCGAAATTTATCCTTGTGAAAACAGGGAGCGGGGAACAGGGAGCGGGAATCCAGTGCAATTCCCCTTCCCCTTCCCAATATCCCCTCCCGCCACGCCAAGGCGTGGAGGGGAGATATTCAGGGATTCGCGCCAAGCCCTTGACCAAAAGCTTGAGAAAAGTAATAATAGCGTCAAAATTTCTATTGCCGGAGGAAAGCCATGCAGAAGCGGGTGGCCATTGTGGGGGTGGCCCAGACGACACACGGGGACTTCCTTCCTGACAACATTCGTGACCTCGCCTACAGGCTTGCCCGCCAGGTTTTGGATCCGCTCGGCCTCCAGCGTGAGGACGTAGATACGGTCGTCTCGTCATCCTCGGATTACTGGATGGGAATCAGTTGTTCAAACTCATATTATTTCGATGCGGCAGGTTCTTACCTGAAAAATGCCACCAAAGCTGCGGAGGACGGGGCATTTGCTTTATGTTATGCCACCATGCGCATTTTGTCTGGCCACCACAGAACGGCCCTTGTGTTGAGCATCACGAAAGGAAGCGAGATTCCCTCCTATTGGAGACTGACGAACCTGTATGGAGACCCGTTTTTTCAACGTCCCGTGGGGCTAAATGAGGTAGCGGTGGCTGCCCTTCAAGCTCAGGCTTATAGGCATCAGTATGGATTGACAGACAATCAGCTGGCCTCGGTGGTTGTTAAAAATTTAGGCAATGCCCTTCATAATCCCCATGCCCACAGAAAGGCGAAACTATCGTTGGAAGACGTCTTCGCTTCAAATTTTGTGGCCTATCCTTTGAGGGCCTTAGATTGTGCCGGACCGTCGGATGGAGGGTGCGCTTTATTGCTGGCGAATGAAGAGGTGGCGCGGGATTTATCAGATTCTCCCACGTGGATCAGCGGAATCGGTTGGAACACGGATTCTTACTGGTTGGGCGACCGGGACCTTCTTAAAGGCACCCTTGTTACCGCAGCCCGAAGAGCTTATGAGATGGCGGGAATTAAGAACCCAAGCGATGAAATCGATGTTGCCGAGGTCTGCGAGCCCACATCCTTTCAGGAAATCCTCTGGGGCGAGCAGCTTGGCCTATGCCCGGAGGGAAAAGGAGGCAAGTTCGCAGAAGAGGGCGTCACTTCTTTAAAGGGCAAGATTCCTGTAAACCCCTCTGGTGGAGTTCTATCGACCCATCCTTATGTGGCCAGAGGGCTCATCAGAGTTGCAGAGGCAGCCCTTCAGGTTATGGGGAAAGCTAACGGCCATCAGGTCCCTAATGTAAGAAGGGCTCTCGCTCACAGTGTCCATGGGCTGGGTGGGCAGGCCCACACAGTTGTCATCCTCGAAAGGAAAGATTAATCATATCAGTACAGGCAAAACCTATGTAAAAAACAGGAGCCCTATGAAATCACAGGATTCGGAGAAAAAATCCTCTGTGCCCTGTTTGTTTTTTAGCTTTCTTAGAATGGATTAATTCTCTGTGTCCTCTGTGGTTTGCCTTTGATAACTGGAGGAAGTTATGCCCAGACCGGTAGCAATTGTTGGCACAGGCCAGACTCGATGTGGCAAAAGGCTCGACGTAAGCTACCCGGAGTTGATTCGCGAGGCGGTGGTCGCCGCCCTAAAAGATGCGGGGATTTCTTTTGATGACGTTCAGGCTGTGGTCACTGGCTCCATGCCCCCTCCCATGGAGGGTGTGAATGGCCCCCATCTCTACTGGGCCGACGCCATGGGAGCTGTTGGAAAACCTCTCATTCGAGTGGCCACCTGCGGCTCCACGGGTGTTTCCATTGCCCACGCTGCTTTTTACCATGTAGCCTCCGGCCTTTTCGATGTAGTGCTTGCCGTTGGCGCGGAGAAGATGTATGAAGGTGAACCCCAGGGTACCATGTCCACAGTGGCAGACCCTTTTTTCCAGAGGCCCTTTCTGGCCGGTGCCCCCGGTATCTTTGCCCTGCAATGCAATGAATACATGCACCACTATGGGCTCCCCGAAGAAAGGGTGCGGGAAGCGGCAGCATTGATCTCCGTGCGCAACCACAACGATGCCCTGGATAACCCCTATGCCCATATCAAGGTGAAAATTACAGTGGAAGATGTCCTGAAATCGAGGGTCATTGCCTACCCCGTGCGTCTGCTGGATGTATGTCCTTCTTCAGATGGGTCATGCGCCATGGTTTACGCCTCCCAGGATGCTGCCAAAAAGTTACCCGGCACGCCCGTCTGGGTCAAGGGTGTAGGGTATTGCGGAGAGGAGCATTTCTTCGGAGACAGCGAAAAGGTGCGCTGGCAATCGGCTATTCAATCGGCCAAGCATGCCTACCGGATGGCGGGAATCATCAATCCCAGAAAAGAACTGGATGTGGCGGAGGTATACAATCCTTTTACCTTTCAGGAACTCTTGTTTTATGAATGCTTCGGCTTTTGCGACGAGGGAAAGGGTTGCGAGCTCGTGGAAAAAGGGGTGGTGATGGAAGGGGGAGACCTTCCCTGTGACCCTTCGGGAGGGGTTTTGTGTACCAATCCCATTGGAGCCACTGGATTGCAGCGGGTGGCCGAGGTTGTCTTGCAGATCCAGGGTAAGGCTGGAGCGCACCAGATTGATGGGGTGCAAACGGGGCTGGCCCACGCTATGGGTGGTATGGACCAGTTCAACGGAATCATGATCCTAGGGAAGAACATATAGAACCAAAGGAAACCACAGAGGACACAGAGAAAATAGGAGTAAAAGGGGAAAGGCGAAAAGGGGCAGGGATTGCTCAGTAGCCTCTTTGGTTATTAAGAAAGGAGACCGTTTATGACCCCAAGAGAATCACGCGTACTGAAAGGAACTATTACCCTGCCCTATCAGTGGGCCTTAGGTCCGACCAATACGAGGTTTTTCGAGGAATTTCAGAACAAGCGCATCATGGGCACTCGATGCCAGCAGTGTGGAAGAGTCCTGGTCCCTGCACGGAGTTTCTGCTCCCGTTGCTTCAAGGACATGGACGAATGGGTCCAGGTAAAAGACGAAGGAACCCTCCGGACCTGGGTCCTGATCAATTTCCCGTATGAAGGCCAGCCCAAAGAGCCTCCCTACATTATCGGACTAATCGAATTGAATGGAGCCAACAACGGCTTTTCTCACTTCATAGGTGGCCTGAAAAATTACCGCATCGATTTCCTCAAGGAACGAGTTCGCATCGGCATGCGCGTTAAAGCTGTATGGAAAGAAAAAAGAGAAGGGACCATCTTCGACATCGAATACTTTAAGCCGACAGAATAGGCCCCAAATTTAAAATTTCGAAACTGATCAACCCAGCAAAATAACACCTTGACTCTATCCCTTTAATTTAATACACTCCTTCCGGAATTTAAACTCTCCGTTGAAATTGCCTCTCAGCCCCTTTTAATGAGGGGGTGTTTTATAAAATCTTCTTTTTTGAGGTGGCCGTCATAATCATCGGCGTAGCCAAAGAAATCAAGAATAATGAGAACCGCGTGGCCATCACGCCAGCCGGTACAGAGACCTTGTGTAAAGCGGGGCATACTGTTCTGGTGGAAGAGAACGCCGGTTTGGGCAGTGTTTTTTCTAACGACAGCTATGCAGAAGCGGGAGCAGAAATTCTCTCAGACAAGAAGCGGTTGTTTGAACGGGCGGAAATGATTATGAAGGTAAAGGAGCCGCTTGCCCCGGAGTACAATTTATTGGGCAGCGGACAGATTCTGTTCACCTACCTGCATCTGGCGCCGGAACCCGAATTGACCAAAGCCCTTTTGGAAAAGAAAGTAATCGGTATCGCTTACGAAACCATTGAAGGCCCGAACTACACCTTACCTCTCCTTTCGCCAATGAGTGAGGTGGCTGGCCGCATGGCCGTTCAGGTAGGGGCCCAGCTTCTGGAAAAGCCCTGCGGGGGCAAAGGAATCCTGCTCAGCGGGGTCCCGGGGGTGGAACCAGCCCAGGTCGTAATCATCGGTGGTGGAATCGTGGGAACCAACGCCGCCAAAATCGCCTTAGGAATGGGAGCCCGAGTGGCCATTATCGACATCTCCATGGATCGGCTGCGTTATCTGGATGATTTGTTCGCTGGCCGGGTAGCGACGCTCATGTCCAACAGTTACAACATCGCCTCCTGGGTCCGCAAAGCTGACTTGTTGATTGGCGCCGTGCTGATCCCCGGGGCCAAAGCGCCCAAACTGGTGACCGTGGAAATGGTCAAGACCATGGAACCAGGTTCGGTCATCGTCGATGTGTCCATCGACCAGGGTGGTTGTGTGGAAACTATCGATCATGTTACCACCCACAGCCATCCCATCTACATAAAACATGGCGTGCTCCATTATGCCGTCGCCAATATGCCAGGGGCCGTCGCCCG
>JACRCA010000354.1 GCA_016234425.1 Deltaproteobacteria bacterium
AGCTTTTGGGAGGGGTTGTGTTTAGCGAGGAATCCGGGGACATAATAGCAATTTTTACATTGCTTTGCTTAGCCGGCCTATCTGGCTTCCCTTTTGATAGATGGCGACCCGTCAAACGCTCTACCAGGGGGAAGGGACGTGGATGAAAATAATCACTTTAGAAAAATATATATGAGGAAGGAAGCATAGGTTCTAAAACAACTTGTGGGGAAATGCGGACGTCTATAAGAGTGGCCTTGAAGGTCTTCAGAGAGAATAAATTAAGAAATATTTGTTTTGAGCGCCTTAGGCTCGGAAAAATTTTATATTCGGGGTACGGGATGGAATTTGAGTTCTGGGATTGGGTAATGCTTCGTGTTATAAGTGACCAGGGCCAACTCATTCAAAATACAAGTACCGGCGATGACGGCATCCGGCACCTCTATTTTTATCCCTTTGGCCTTATATCCCCGAATTAGTAAGGCCACCTGGTTGGCGATCTCCCTATTCACATCGAAAACCATCAAAGACCTTAAGAATCGGTCGGTTTTCTCCTCCTCGCCTTTTTTCACTCCCAACTGAACTTCGATCACTGAGAGGGCAGAGCAAGCGGGTACCCCAAATCTCTGCAAATCTCTCAGCATTTCAGTCACTTCTTTTCGGCCTCGCAGATGCCAAATGATTACATCGGAATCCAAAAGGAATCTACTCATGGACGGTCCTCTTCAGCCTTTTTCGGTAAGATTGCCTCTTCTCCCTCACATATCGTTCCATATCTTTGCCCGTTTTCAAATCGGGATGACTCTGATCACTCCATGCTCCTTTTGTTTCCTCCAGCGTTTTTAAAAACCGCTCCTTTTCTAACTTTTCTCGGGTGGCTTCTTCGATGAAAAAGCTCCTTTTCCTCTTGCCAGTAATTTTATCGACCTCCTCCAGGATTTCGCGAGGAAGCACGAGGTGAGCTTTGACCCTCATATTATTCCCCCTTTTGTGGAACTAAAATGTACCATACCTATATACCAATTCATGGCACTTTGTCAAGTATTTCCGTTTAATGAGAATCCGGGGACATAATACCAATTTTTACATGCTTTGCTTCGCCGGCCTACCTGGCTTCCCTTTTGATAGATTGCGACCCGTCATACGCTCTACCAGGCCAACAAAAACAACATCACCCACCGGACGCCCCGTTGAGTTACGTGGTGAGGGTATCCCGGAACGACTATTCGCGATATTCTGGCCATGTCGGCATGTTAATCATCAAAACCTAAACTGTCAGTAAAAATTAGTATTGTGTCCCCGAATACCATCAATGGAGGAGAAGCCGTTGAGGTTGACCCACCAAAAACCCGGATGAACCTAATTTTATTTATTTCTCTGCGGTCTCTGCGTTCTCTGTGGTGAAAAGTTTCTTTTGAAGGACTAAGGTTTGGGCTCCAACCCGCTGTGGTAATACCGATGAAGGAGAAGGACTCCGATGATGATCAGGATGATGGGCCAGACGAGATCACTCCAGGCTTCGACGCCCGGAAAGAAAGCGATGACGAAGTATACCACAAAAAGGATAACCCCAGTGCCGCCGATGATCCAACCGGCTAAGGTACGGCGGTTCATCAGAAAGAGGCCCAGGCCGATGGCCACCAGAAGGAGCGGCCAGCTGGTGTGAATATCCAGGATGAACAAGCGGTCGAGAATGAAGAGAGATCCCAGCGTGAGCAGCACGATCCCTCCCATCAACTGACCTTTCTTTCCTCGGGACATCTTTTGCTTTGGCGACTCTCCTCCGTTTGAATTTTCCTAACACATCTGGTATTGTAATTCAAGAAAAAAGTGGAGAGCGGTCAGCTGAAAGCTGATGGCTGAATGTCTTTTCGATGTTTAAGTTCCTGGAAAGTTTGAAGCGGCAGCGCTTCTACGCCCCTCAGGTAGTCTATCATCAAACCATCCCCCCGGACAGTTCGCGCTGGGCAGGATTAGATTTGCCCCCGGCCTTGGCCCAAGCTCTAGAAAAACTGGGCATCAATTCTCTCTATTCTCACCAGGCTGCGGCCATCGAGAAGATTCGGCAAGGAAAGAATGTGGTCATTGCCACCCCCACGGCCAGCGGTAAAACGCTCACCTATAACCTTCCGGTCTGCGAGTCCCTCATCCAGAATCCCAATTCCAGGGCCCTGTACATCTTTCCTCTGAAAGCGCTGGAACAAGACCAATTAAAAACCCTGAGAGAATTTTCCTCTCCGCTCAAAGGGCACATTGAATTTCAGGCGCAGATCTATGATGGGGACACCTCGAGCTACCGCCGGCAGAAGATTCGCCAGTCCGTCCCGCCGATTCTGATTACCAACCCGGACATGGTGCACTTGAGCCTCCTTCCCTTCCATGCTCAATGGGAAACACTCTTTCGGAATCTGCAATTTGTGGTCATTGATGAGCTGCACACCTACAAGGGCATCTTCGGCTCGCATCTCACGCAGATCCTCCGCAGGCTGCAGCGGGTATGCGACTTTTACGGCTCAAGCCCCCAGTTCATCGCCTGTTCCGCAACCATTGCCAACCCCAGAGAATTTGCTGAAAAACTAACCGGCCTTCCATTCGAGGCCGTGGAAGAAAGCGGCGCGCCCCGGCCCGGCAGACACTTTCTTTTTCTGAACCCCACGGGAAGTCCCTACACCCTGGCAGCCAAGCTTTTTTTAGATTGTATCGAAGGAGGCTTCCGCACTCTGGCCTTCACCCAGGCGCGGAAAATCGCGGAGCTGTTACACGCCTGGCTCTTGAGGGATCGTCCGGACTTGCAAGGCCGGGTGAGTTCTTACCGCGCCGGGTTCCTTCCCGAAGAGCGCCGGGAGATTGAGGCCAGGCTGGTCTCTGGCGAACTCTTGGGGGTGATTTCTACCAGCGCCTTAGAGTTAGGAATTGACATTGGGGGCTTAGATGTCTGCATCTTGGTCGGCTACCCGGGAACTGTGGCCGCCACCTGGCAGCGGGGAGGCCGAGTGGGAAGAGGAGACCGGGAATCTCTGATTGCTCTGATCGCCCAGCCCGACGCCCTGGACCAATATTTCATGCGCCACCCCCAGGATTTTTTCGGCCGGAGTTTTGAAAGTGCCGTAGTAGACCCAGACAATTCCGTTGTGGTTTCCAAACATCTTGTTTGCGCCAGCGCGGAAGTTCCCCTGCGCATGGATGAGTCGACCTTTCCCGTGCAAAAGTACGCTCCTCTCCTGGATCAGCTGGTATCGGAAGGTGAGCTTCTGCGAAGTGCCTCGGGGCGAGAATGGTTTTCCCATCGGCTTCATCCTCATCGGAAGGTGGACATTCGCTCCGCTGGGGAGAGCTATACCATCTTCGAGGAGGAAACGAAGCGGTTGATCGGCAGTATCAGCGTGCCCAGAGTTTTCAGCGAATGCCATCCAGGGGCCATCTACTTGCACAGGGCCGATCCGTACCTGGTCATCCACCTGGATCAGGGAAAAAGGGAGGTCTGGGCGAAACAGGTGGAAGTGGACTATTACACCCGGGCGCTCTCCGAAAAGGAGACCGAGATCCTCTCCGTGGCGCGAACAAAGTCTTGGCCGAATTTTACAGCCTGCTATGGAAAGTTGAAAGTAACGGAACGAGTCAGGGGCTTTGAAAAACGGCGCATCTTTGGTCAGGACCTCCTTTCTGTGCATGAATTAGAGATGCCCTCCCATGTGTTCGAGACCATGGGGCTCTGGATCATCCTTCCCGAAGAAATCTCCCAGCGGTTGAAGGAAAAAGGATTACATTTTATGGGAGGGATGCATGCGGTCGAGCATGCTTCCATCGCTCTTTTCCCGCTCTTCGCCCTATGCGACCGGAACGACGTCGGAGGAATCTGTTATCCCGTACATCCTCAGCTGGGAAAACCGGCCATCTTCATCTACGACGGATACCCGGGAGGGGTTGGCTTGGCAGAGTATGGCTATGGCATCCTGGAAGAAGTTTTGAAAAAAACCCTCTCTCTGATCCGGGAGTGCCCATGCCTGGATGGTTGCCCTTCCTGTGTTCACTCTCCCAAGTGTGGATCAGGGAACAAACCTTTGGACAAGCAAGCGGCGCAGTTCGTGCTCATGTGGTTATTGGGTGAAACACAGAGGGAAAGGAAAAAAGTGGAGGAGGCGCCTACCCAGCTACCCCCGCTGCCTGCCGATTCCGAACTTGCTGAGCCGGAGACTGTGGCCATTGCGGAGCCGCCTGCCTGGCTCAAAGAAGGAATTTCGCGCCGCCGTATACTTTTTCTGGACATAGAGACCCAGCGCAGCGCCGAGGAAGTTGGCGGTTGGCAAAACAAGCATCTGATGCGCGTGGCCGTAGCCGTAGTCTATGACTCCATGGAGGACGCTTTTTCTGTATTCTTAGAGGAGCGGATTCATGAATTGATCGACAGGCTGAAGACCGCCGACCTGATCGTGGGGTTTAACATCACCGACTTCGATTATAATGTCCTGAAAGGATACTCTTCTTTTCCCTTTGGCAAACTTCCCACCTTCGACATCCTGCAAGAGATTTCCCAGCAGCTGGGCTATCGCCTTTCCCTGAGCCACCTGGCCCACAAGACGCTCCAGAGGGAGAAGTCCGCCGATGGCCTGCAATCCTTGCAGTGGTTTAAGGAAGGAAAGATTGAGGAAGTCATTGCCTACTGCAAGAAAGATGTGGAGATCACCAAGGACCTCTTTCTTTTTGGCCTGGCCAATGGCTACCTTCTCTTCGAGACCAAGTCCGGTCAGCTCGTCCGCCTGCCCGTGGATTGGGATCTTTCCAGGATCATCTCCGGATTGGGCGATAGGGAGATGGGGTGATGGGGAGAGGTTGACATTTTAAATATTTTTCATTTCTCCCCATCTCCCTATCCCCCCATCTCGCTATCTTTTTTTCAGCAGACTCGGCACAGCAGGATGGGGACGGAAAAAGTATGGATGACTTTGCTGGCCACGCTTCCCAAAACAAACTGGCTGAGTCCGGTGCGTCCGTGAGTGGACATGGCGATCAGGTCGAACCCGCGGTCTTTAGCATGCTCCACGATCTCCTGGGCATCGTGGCCCGATCGGACCACCGAATTTACCTTCACTCCTACGCTTTTCAAGTTGGCCTCCACTTTAGCGAGATATTCCTCTGCCTCGCGGACGACGTTTATCTGGTGTTGCGTGGGGTCCACCCCCGGAAAGGTATGGGCTAACGCCACCCGCAAGAGGGTGACTTCTCCCTGGTGGACCTTGGCCAGCCATTCCAGGCGGGGGAGAATTCCTTCGGCCAGTTTGGAGCCATCCAAGGGAACCAGAATTTTCTTGAACATATCCAAGACCTCCTTCTAAGGATGGAATCATCGCAGCGCCATAGGATTCCTTTTTTTAGCGATTTGCCTTTCGATACCCCAACTGATCCAAGGCGATGATGGTCTTCTGGATGTTGGGTGTGCCCTCGACGATTTGAATAGCTTTGGCATCCCGGTAATACCGGGCCACCGGATATTCCGTGGAGTATCCATAGGCACTGAGAATCCTCATGGCGAAATCTGCAGCCTTCCCAACCACTTCTCCGGCGTAGAATTTGGCCATGGAAGTTTCCAGCACATTGCCCAGGAACCCTTCATCTTTCTGGATAGCTGCTCGGTAGAGCAGGAGGCGAGCGGCTTCTATTTCCGTAGCCATGACGGCGATCATATCCTGGTTCATCTGAAACTGGCCGATTTGTTGCCCGAATTGCACGCGCTCATTGCAATATTTCACCGAGGCGTCAAGACAAGCCTGGGCAATCCCTACCCCTCCGGCTGCGCAAGAGAGACGGGTTTGGTTCAGGGAGCCAAAGACATGCTTCACACCATCGCCAAGCTCTCCCAACAGGGCTTCCCTGGGAAGCTTGACATCTTCCAGGATGATTTCCCCAGTAGGTGCGGAATGCAGACCCAGCTTATCCAGGGGTCGAGTGCTAATCCCGGCGAGATGCATGTCCAGGAGAAATGTGGAAAGGCCTTTGCTCTTGGCTGCCGGGTCGTGGTAGGCGTAGAGAATACAGAGGTCAGCCACCTGGGCGTTGGAAATCCAGGTCTTGGACCCATTCATTAGAAAATAGTCCCCCTTGGGAATCGCTGTGGTCTTCATGGCCATCACGTCCGATCCGGCATTGGGCTCCGTGATGGCGAAGCAACCGATCCAATCAGTCGAAACCAGCTTGGGGATGCATTTCTTTTTCTGTTCCTCCGTACCATAACGCAGAATAGAGAGAGCCGGGCCAAAGGTCTGCATGTTGAAGGTCACCCGCAGGGAGGCGCTGGCCCGAGCAATCTCTTCGGTGATGATCGTCCCGGCCAGAAAGCCCATCCCATTCCCTCCATAATCTTCGGGTATGAGGGTCCCATAAAAACCCAGATCGGCCATCTTCTTCATTACCTCGCGGGGGAAATAGTGTTCTGCTTCCCATTTATCCGCAAAGGGAGCAATCTCCTTCTCGGCGAAGCCGCGGGCCGTCTCACGGATGGCCTGCATTTCCTCACTCAACTTGAAATCCATTTTTTCCTCCTTATTGGCGAAAAGCTCATAGCTGATAGCTCATAGTTCTTGGGGCTTAAGCTCTTACTATCGGCTATGAGCGATCAGCGATCGACTAAATTGCTATGAGCTAAGTTGCTATGAGCTGCGTTATTCGATGACTGCCAGAACCATATCGGTTTCGCAGGTCTGGCCGACAGAGACTCGGATCTCCTTAATCACACCCGATGCCGGGGCTACGATGGGCATTTCCATCTTCATCGCTTCCATGATGGCGATCTCATCATCTTCCTGAACGCGGTCCCCAACCTTCACCTTGATATCCACGATCTTTCCCACCATGGGAGCCGTTACATTCATGCTCATAGAATTCCTCCTTTCAGTTCGCTTGGTATTGTCAACCTATAACCACAGAGGCCACAGTGCAGCATTGCCGCAACCAAAAAAACTTTTAACTTTTAGCTTGTAACAAGATTTTGCTTAATAAAATTTCGATATTTTGAACCTTAGTAGTACAGAAAAATTATCAATTTTCAGGAAATTTAAAAAATACTATTTCCTCCCCTCTGTGTCCTCTAAATCATCCGCCTCTTTAGGCCATCTCTTAACTGAACTATATTGAGTTTATTTCCTTCTGTCTAACATAGCTTATCTTCCTCAAGGCAAATTCATGAACCAGGGCTTCCTCAAAGACATTCTCTAACAAGCCAGGCCCTAATGTAAAATAAGCTTCAAGAGCACAGGGTGGGAAACTTTTTTTGAGAACACAGAGAATTTCTCTGCGATCTCTGTGGTTTCATTCTGCCTGCGGACGATTTCAGCATAGCAGAATGGAATGGACAATTACCTATAACCCATGGGTTTCATTTTGTCAACCTCTATAAGCTCCCTCACTTTTTAATGTTTTTTGCTCATGGGCCAGGGGGATTTGGACTCGGGATTTTGAGCGGTCTCCACCTCATCCATGGAAGAACCAGCGCCCTGAATACGGTCCATCAACTCTCTCGTTGAAAATTGAAGATGATTATTGTAAACTCCTCTAATCCTTAAGGGCCGAAGGAATCAACTGTCAGCTCTCGGCCAAAAAAGGACAATAGGAGGAGGTAAGGGAACCATGGGAGAGTTAAAGAGCGCTTTAGAGATTGCCATGGAAAAGGCCAAAAAAATGGGTGGGGAGGAGGAGGTTTCCCTTTCGGCGAACCAAAAAGGCCAGATCGCTGAGATCCGCAAAATCTACGCCGCCAAAATTGCCGAAGTGGAGATCCTGATCCAGGATAAAGAGAAACGGGAGATAGAGATCGATCGCTTACGACGGGAAAGGGACCGCAAGATCGAATCCATCTACCAGAAGGTCAAGGAAAAACGCTGAACCCCGGAAGAACTTCCCAGATGCCAGCGCATGCTCATTACTGTTGCCTTGAAGATATGAGCAGGGAAACGGGTTGTTACGGAGGATATGGATGCCCAGGATGACAGGTGGAAAGGCCGTCGTTGAATCGTTAAAGCAAGAAGGAGTAGAGTTCATCTTTGGCCTTCCAGGTGTTCAGATCATGCATATCTTTGATGCCCTGTACGGAGAGCCGAAAATTCGATTGATTACTGTGCGCCATGAACAGAGCGTGGTGTACATGGCCGATGGATACGCCCGGGTGAAAGGAAAGCCTGGCGTAGGATTGGTAGTTCCCGGACCAGGGCTGCAGAATGCCTCCGCAGCCTTGGGGACAGCCTACGCCTGCTCTTCACCGGTACTGCTCATCGCCGGTCAGGTGGAGAGTTATAATCTGGGAAAAGATAGAGGAGCGCTCCACGAGATTAACGACCAGTTGGATATTGTCAGGCCAGTGACCAAATGGTGCCGCCGGCTGATGAGAGTGGAAGACATTCCAGGGGCCATTCAGGAAGCGATGCGCCAGATGAGTACTGGCCGAGCACGGCCTACCGAAGTGGAGATTCCTTGGGATGTAATGGGAGCTGAGGCAGAAGTGGTATTGTTACCTGAAGAGCAATATCCGCAAGTGAAGCCCGGTAGGGAAGATGTGCGTAGAGCTGCCGACCTGCTGGCTTCCGCCAAAAAACCACTCATCTGGGCAGGAGGAGGGGTGATTCTCTCCAATGCCTCCTCCGAATTAACGGAGTTATCCGAAGCCTTGGGCGCACCCGTAGCCACCACCCCCGAAGGGAAAGGCGCCATTTCCGAAGATCACCCCCTTTCATTGGGGGGCGCATATTATGGATTCGGGGCGGCCCGCTGGGCTGCGCCGCAGGCGGATGTAGTCCTGGCTATAGGCACCCGCTTAACCAGCCAGATGCGGCCAGGCACGGCCCTGAAAGATCCCCAGATGCTAATCCACGTGGATGCTGACCCTTCGGTCATCGGAAAGAATTTCCCGGCAGAGGTGGCCATTGCTGCCGATGCCAAAATAACATTGCAAGCGCTGGCCGACGAGGTCCGGGGAAAAGAAATAATGAAGGAGCGATGGCCCGCTCAAGACTTGAGGCAATTTAGGGGAAATCATAAAAATTGGCTGCGGCGAAAGGCCCCGGTCCAATGCGAGATTATCGCTACCTTACGGAATGAGCTGAGGGAAGATGCCGTTCTGGTCACCGGCGTTACCAATATCGGTTACTGGTGTAATCTGGCCTATCCGGTGAGGCGCCCGCGGACTTATTTTACCTCCTCATATTTTGCCACTCTGGGGTATGCCTTCCCCACGGCTCTGGGAGCCAAAGTGGCTGCACCAGACAAGCAGGTGGTCTGTGTTGCGGGAGACGGCGGCTTCATGTATGCTTGTGCGGAACTGGCCACAGCAGTTAGGTATGGAATCAATCTGATTACCGTGATATTTACAGATGATGCCTTTGGATCCACCAAAAGCGATCAACAGATTAATTTCCAAGGAAGAATCTTAGGCACGGAGTTGAACAACCCGGATTTTGCTAAGCTCGCAGAGTTATTCGGAGCCAAAGGCTTGAAGGCTAACCCGGAGGGGTTGGGGAGCGCATTGCGCCAAGCGCTGGAAGCCAAACAGCCAGTGGTGATTGAGGTACCCATCCCCACCTTGATTCCACCTTTCCAGATTTCCCCTCTCCAAGATTGAGACTTTTGGGGCAAGATAGGTCTCAGGGAGGAAGAAAGGATAGAGGTTTTCGGATGAATATCGGTTCTCCCGTCGAGGTTAAAGTTAAATCCCTCTTTTTCTACCGACAAAAAGGAGTGGCCGTGATCCTCCTTGAAGGCCCGGGCGGGGCATGGGGGCTGCCGATCCTGGCCAAAGCCTCAGAAGTGACCTCCATTGCCTTGTCCTTGGAAGGGGAAGAACCTCCCCGGCCTCTCTCCCACGACCTGATGGCCAGTATCATAGAAAAACTCAAAGCCCATACCCTCCATGTGCTCATCGACATTCTCGAGGGGCCAGTATGCCATGGAATCATTGCCCTGGATGTCCGGGGGCGCGAAGTGGACTTCGATTCCCGGCCGAGTGATGCGATTGCCTTAGCCCTCAGGGTCCGTGTTCCCATATACGTCTCTCCATCGGTCGTGGCCAAAGGGGCTATCTACTTCGATCGTTCGGACTGGTCTTCGGACCTGGAAAGGAAAGCCAAATTGCAGAATTGAAAAGAAATTTTTATGCCACAGAGAACACGGAGATCACAGAGAAAGATATGGTTAAAACCTGAAAAATGAATGAAATAAAAAGGGTGAACCAGGAAGGAATTATGGGCTTTTCATTTGTAATGTTTTTTTTGTTACCCGGCGCTACTTAATTCAATATTCTCAAATTACTCTGTGTCCTCTGAGACCTCTGTGGCAAATATTTTTCAAAATGAACATGGGAGTGCCATGAATGCAAAAAGTGAGATCAAGCGCATCGGTATCCTGACAGGGGGAGGGGATTGCCCGGGTTTGAACGCCGTAATCCGCGCCGTAGTCAAGACAGCCATCTTTCGCTACGGACTGGAGGTAATTGGATTCCACGATGGATATTTGGGGATGATCGAGGATAAGGCCCGGGCCCTTGAAGCTGCGGATGTCTCCGGTATCTTGGACCGGGGTGGCACGATCCTGGGGACTTCCAACCGCGATAACCCTTTCCGGTTTCCAGCAATGGTGAGGGGGAGGAAAATCTTCCGCGACGTCTCGGATCAGGCCATCCGCAATCTGAGAAGAAGGAAAATCGATGTCCTGATTGTCGTCGGCGGGGATGGTTCGCTCTCCATCGCGCAGCAGCTTTTTCAAAAGGGCGTTCCAGTGGTAGGGATTCCCAAGACTATCGACAATGACCTATCAGCTACAGACGTTACCTTTGGTTTTGATACGGCCTTGGAGGCTGCCATGGAAGGCATTGATAGAATTCATACCACGGCCGAATCCCACCACCGGGTCATGGTGGTAGAAGTAATGGGGCGGTATGCTGGTTGGATTGCCCTGGAAGCTGGCCTGGCTGGAGGCGGTGATGTCATCCTCATCCCGGAAATCCCTTATGACATTGAGAAGGTCTGCGAGAAAGTGAAAGAGCGGAATCGCCATGGGAAGCGGTTCAGCATTGTAGTAGTGGCCGAGGGAGCGAGGCCGAAAAAAGGAGAAGTTGTCGTTCAAAGGATGGTGGAAGATAGTACAGACCCCGTACGCCTGGGAGGAATAGGCTTTAAGGTAAGCAGCGAAATCGAGAAGAGAACAGGCCTGGAGACCCGGGTTACTGTCCTTGGACACCTGCAGCGAGGCGGTTCCCCTTCGGCTTTCGACCGCATCCTGGCCACTCGTTTTGGTACCCGAGCAGTGGAATTGGCGATGGAAGAGAAATTCGGGAGGATGGTTTGCCTGCGGGGTAGGCATATCAGGGATGTGGACCTGAAAAAGGCCGTGACCAAACTGAGACGAGTCTCCCCCAATGGTAATTTAGTCCAAACCGCCCGCTCCATCGGCATTACCTTTGGAGACTGAGTTATAGACAGCGACATAAATTTTCTGGTGTTTGTCATTCCGGGCTTGACCCGGAATCCAGCGTCTTTCTGGATTCCCGCTTTCGCGGGAATGACGTACCCTGCTGCCATTAATGTCGTCATGTATAAATCGAAAATCTAAAATTTGAATTTTGATTTCTCTTAGGAGGTGTTAATGGAAGTGGAGATGAAAAAATACGAAAAATTTTATGAACGGCTGGGGTTGAAGGAGCATCCTTTAGTGGCATTTTACAGTAATGCAGAGCCAGCCCAGGGGATCATGCCCAAGGGGGAAGGGCATGCGTGTATGTTTGGTCTGCTAAAGCGGGCGCGTCATCATGGGGAGACGGTCTATTTTGATGAGAGCCACATAGGCTGTGCGGGTGGAGCGTACTACATGGGCTTTCGTGAAATGTCCAGGCCGAAGATTGAATATTTCCTTTCCTGTGGAATCCCCGGGGAAATGGAAGGGGAGAGGTATATCAAAACTCCGGAGATTGCCAGAGAATTCTTCGCTTCCATGCGGCCCAGAAAAGCACCGGCCAAATATTGCCTTTTTAAGCCCATGAACAAGTTATCCGTTACTGAAGAACCCGAAGTGATCGTCTTTTTTGCTCCTCCTGACGTGCTCTCCGGGTTATTCACTCTAACCAATTATGCCACTGAACGACAGGATGCAGTTCGCCTTCCCTTCAGTTCGGGTTGTGGAGCAATTCTTACGCATCCTTTGAAAGAAGCCGAAAAAAAGAATCCTCAGGCTATCCTGGGGATGTTCGACGTCTCAGCCCGTCCTTTTGTGGAGCCAAATGTCCTTACCCTAGCCATGCCGACGAAATTATTCCTCACTCTCCTGGAGAATCAAGATGAAAGCTTCCTCATCACCAGGAGTTGGGAGATTATAAGGAAGAGGATAGGAGAAAGTCGAAAGGAGTGAGGAACGAGGTTCAAGGGGAACGGCTAAAGTGGAAAACTTAGCGGCAGATTAAGGGGGCAATTTAGCTTTGACAACCCAAGAATTCTAAACTATTTTCTCCTTCGCGTGATCCCTCTCGTACTTTATTAGCCTTACAACT
>JACRCA010000355.1 GCA_016234425.1 Deltaproteobacteria bacterium
ATAAGACAGACCCCGGTTGCCGTAGGCCTCGGCATAATCCGGCTTCAGATGGATGGCCTTGTTAAGATATTCAATGGCCTTTCCTGGATCGGTGACCTTTCTCACATTCGTGTCCCATAATGCCACAGCCCTATCAAGCCATTCCACAGCCGTCAGCGCTTGTGAAACTTCCTGGAACCGTTCCTTCAACTTTTCACTACTTTTCTTCTCGGCCATCAGGCGTCGGTTTTCCTCTTCGAGTTTGGCCACCTTATCCAGTAGTTCCTTCTCATTCTGCCGGACTTTCTTCAGCTGCTCCAGATACGTCCTGTCCTTACGGAGCTTCCCCACCTGCTCCTCCAGGACGGCCGTATCCACACTCACCCTGACGACGACCTCAATGCCGAAAGCGTCTTCGGTGTGGTAGTGCTTTTGGGATATTACCTCCGCCTGCACGACACCCGCCGTCAAAACAAGGATCATGTCTTTTTCAACCTGGGCGTTTTTGACCACCGTGAGGCTCTCCACATACGTCCCCGCCATTTCCAGGGGCTCCCGCTTGGCCCTGGCCACAGCGGCGATCCGGGCGTCATCGGGGGACTGGCTGCCGCCGAAGGTCTGCCGGACAGAGTGGGTAATTGTCTGGACTTCACCGTCGGCAAAGGTGGGCAGCAAAGAAAGGAGGAAAAAAAGCCAGAGAACAAATACCAAAACCCTTTTTAAAAGGGACCCTTTCATCTCTGAACTCCTTGCAGCGATTTAGTAAATTATGCCAGGAAAGGTATTTTATCATTTTTTGTTCCAGGAATGATTTCCCCAATTAGTATTTTTACTTAGTTTTCAGGTTACCCTTGAAAATATACCAAATTCTAATAAAAATAGGAATACTCAATAACAGGAAGAAGTTGGTACCCAATCTGCGGGAGTCTGTCGGATAAAATCCATGCTTTTTACAGCTATGGTGATTTTAAAGATTCTTTTCTCGGAAGGAGAGATTATATTGGTATCAAAACCGGCAAAAAATTTAAAAAAAGTTAAGAAAACATCAATTTTCTTAAATATTTCGCTATTTTTTCCAGAGATCCTTGCCCGGCATGCTCTTCCAGGAAGCTGAAGGGATTGGGATGCCAGGAGCCTTCCGGTTGGATTAACGTTTCCGGTACCGCACCCGTTGAGGTACTTGTGTGACTCCCAGGGTTTTGGATCTGAAGACAACCCAGGTGTATCTGGGAAGGGTGACTGAGTCGGAGGCCATTCGTTGGATGGATTTTCTAAATGGAAGATAGATGGTGTAACTCCGTGAATTATTGGTAGAAATATTCAGTCTTTGGGGTATGTTCCAATGTTAGTCCCTCGAAGTTTTTTGTTGGCAGGCTTTAACCAAGAGTGTAGAGTACTTCCTGTAATCGTGTTTTTCAAATCCAATCCCCCGATAGAACATTTCAATTGGAAACAAAGAATACCGGCAAAATCCATGTTGACATGGCTATTTAGAAGAAGTATATTTTTATCAAAATTCAGGTTGTAAATTATTAATTCGCTCTAATATAATCCCCTTAACATTTGGAGGCTTTTGATTTTTTGGAAAGAATAAAAGTGTATATTTTCAGCTACGTCTCCATCCTCATAATTAATTCGGATTCTCTAAAAATAATTTTCGGGGAGGTACCGCATGAGACGAAGATCTGGTGAGTATCGACTTTGGACCCGTAGAGATTTTATCAAGCTTTCCGCAGCCGGAATTGGGGCAGTGAGCTTGGGGATGGGTTGCGCACCCCTTGTGACAACGCCAACATCTGGTCCGAAGCCCCCCATGCCTCTACCCATGACGATTGCCGAAGCTGGGAAGCGCCTGCGTGAAGGTTCGCTGACCTCCAAGGCCTTGACGGAGACCTATTTGAAATGCGTCAAACAGCTGGAACCAAAATTGAATGCCTTTATAACCCTGACCGAAGAACAGGCTCTGGTCACCGCTTCAGCTATGGATGCCGAGTTGAAAGCAGGCAAAGACCGTGGCCCCCTTCACGGAATACCCATCGTAAACAAAGATCTTTACGATACGGCCGGAATCCCCACTACTGTTGGTTCCGAATTCTTCCGTAAGCGTGTTCCCAAAGAAGACGCTACGGTGGTGCGCAAGCTGAAGGAAGCCGGAACTGTAATGCTGGGCAAGACCAACATGAACGAGTTCGCAGCTGGGATTTCCGGAACGAATCAATTTTTTGGGGATACGCACAACCCTTGGGATCTCGATCGATCCCCAGGAGGTTCGTCCAGTGGTACCGGAGCGGCTATCGCTGCCGGGATTTGCTTGGGGGGAACAGGTTCGGACACAGGCGGCTCCATTCGCGTGCCAGCCAGCTGGCTGAATATCGCCGGAATTCGTCCCACCTTCGGGCGGGTCAGTCTTTATGGCGTCTACCCAAGGGCATATAGCCTCGATTGCGCCGGCCCTCTCGCGCGCACCGTGGGCGATGTCGCCCTGTTGCTGAATGCGATGGCCGGATATGATCTTAAATATTCCTATTCCATACAGGCTCTGCAAGAGGATTTCACGGTGGGCTTAGACAAGGGGGTTAAAGCCATTCGTCTGGGAATTATCGAAAATTACACTTTCCGCGAGATAGATCCGGAAATTGCCCAGGCTGTCCAGGCGGCAGTAGACAAGTTTACTAGCCTGGGGGCAGAAATAAAAACGGTGAAAATTCCTCTCTTTGGGGGACCGCTGGAATATTCTTCCTTGTTCAATATGCTCCTCTATGAATTCAACCAGATCTTGGGGGACGAATTCCGGGCAGAGCCCCGCAGAAAGGAAGTCTTCGGCCCCATTGTACAGGCCAATATTGATCGGGGTATGAAAATAACCAAGGAAACGTATGAGAAAGCCAGAGCCGAACGGCCCAAGCAGATCATCGAAGTCAAGGAGGTTTTTAAATCGGTAGATGCTCTCTTAACTCCGACCATGCCTACGGTTGCACCTCCGCTGGTTGGAGCATCGAAAGATTATGATCGGGGTCGCCAATTCACCCTTCCTTTCAGCTGGACAGGATTGCCCTCGGTGGCAGTGCCGTGCGGTTTCAGCCCGGCCGGATTGCCGATCGGGCTCCAGATTGTCGGCAACGAATTACAGGAAGGTCTCCTTCTGAGGATAGCCGCCGCCTATGAAAAAGCAACTGAATTCTATAAGCGACGGCCGAAAGTTTCCTGCGCCGAAATGGTGTAAGATTTTTATAATACGCAGTGGGCCAAAAAATTTGGATCAACCCGCTGCGTATTATATGATCACCCCTCTCTAAATTTAATCCTACCGAAGGCTGCAAAAGGAAGGGTTAAAATTATCTTGATTTTCCTCATAGAATTTATACACTTCCATCAAAAAATAAGCTCTTCAACCAGTCCGCCATAACCTGACCCTCAGCCTTCGGGAGTTGGAGATGCATGGGGATTTCGAAAAGATTCCGATGCAAAGCCTCCAGGGGTTCATTGATTTTTCCTTGGAGGCTTTTTAATTTTTGAAAATAGAAAGAAAGTGGTGGGAAGGGGACGTGTGGGAAGGGGACGTTCGTGCTGAAATTGCCTGACAATGGAGCAGGAAAGGTTGTTGTTATTGAAAAGCTAAGCACGTTCTGCACGGGCGCCCCCTTTTTCTCTTTCATATTCATCAGATTCTCCGTTCTCCGTATTCCTAATTCTTTCGTCGAGTAAGCCTCTCGGATCGATTCCAATTTTCGAATTTATACTTCGGCGGCGCAAAGCGCTACCATGTCACTCTCCTTGGGCCAATAGCAAAAAATCTGGCAGGCGGGCATCTCTTCAATGCAACCTGGAAGGCCGCAAGTCCTGGGCTTGAATAACTTCTTCATTCGAAATAGTTGATTGCTAAGGGTCAAAGAGTATGACGGCACGCTTGCATAAATTTCCGGGCTGACCCTTTTGCTAGGATATCCCCGTCTTGCCTTCTTCGAGGAATTGATATTTCTTCCCCGGTAGGTGTATACTTTTAATAAATACCTTGGAGGTAAGAGATGAAGACAGCACGTTTGTTCCGAAACGGCCAGAGTCAGGCCGTGAGGCTGCCCAAGGAGTATCGGTTCAGCGGAAACCGGGTGCTGATCAAGAGAGTGGGAAAAGCCGTGATCCTGCTCCCTGAAAAGGGCCCGTGGACGCCCCTTTTCGAAAGCCTCTCGCGTTTCTCCGAAGATTTTATGGAGAGCCGCCAACAGCCTGGCCAGCAGCAGAGAGAGGGGCTCTTCGAATGAAGCTGCTTCTTGAAACGAATATCTGCATCTATTTGATCAAGAAGAAACCTCCATCGGTCCTCAGGCATTTCGACGCCTATGACGCTGGCACCATAGGCATCTCTTCGATCACCGTGGCCGAACTGGAATTCGGTGTCCAGAAGAGCCGCTACCCTTCCCAGAACCAGCAGGCACTTGAGCAGTTTCTCCTGCCTCTCGTGATCCTCGATTTCGACCACGAGGCCGCGCGGGCCTACGGAAAACTCCGTGCCCTGCTCGAAACCCGGGGGAGAGTGATCGGAGCCTTTGACATGCTCATTGCGGCGCACGCGCTGAGCCAGAGCCTTCCGCTGGCCACCAACAACGTTAGAGAGTTCTCAAGGGTTCCGGGGTTGAAGGTACTCAATTGGACGGCCCCCCGGAAGAGCGGATAAGGCTAAATATATTACATTGTGAGATGGTGAAAGAGATTAGGGTCGAGGAAATGACATATGATATAATTATCCTTATTGATCGAGACGTATATCCGTGTATTCCAAACCCTTGGGGATGACTTAGATGGGACTTGTCAATGCCAAAGTAATACTCAGGAATCCCACAAAGCCTGAATTGGAACCAGTCGAAGTTGACGCATTGGCGGATTCCGCCGCTGTCCACCTTTGTATTCCACCTCATGTTCAGATTCAGCTCGGGCTAGAGGAAATCGATAGGAAAGAAGTAACGCTGGCAGACGGTAGCCGAAGGGTTGTGCCCTACGTTGGCCCAATAGAACTGAGATTCAAGAACCGGGTTGGCTTTGCTGGCGCCCTGGTTATGGGTGACCAGACCTTGCTTGGAGCCATTCCTATGGAAGACATGGATTTGGTCATTAACCCAAGGACCAAAAGCCTGGACGTGAATCCCAATAGCCCGAACTTCTCAACGACAATAGTAAAATGACCGTGTAACAGATCCCTGCAAGGGTCGGCGTATCGCCGCCGCTGACCTCTATCATTGAGAGGTGACAGTTTGCTGAGGAGTGGGGAGTATTTTCAGATGAGGGAATATGGTTCGGTGAGTAGTTTAATTGAGCGGGTAAAGGTGGAAGCTGGGGGGATCGTAGGTTGCGGGAGAGAACCGAAAGGCTTATTTCGGAACAGCGCAAGAGCCAAGAGCAGAGTTGACCCCTTTTCTTGACACAGTGGATGAAATGGTTCGCCGTTATGGAAAATTGTGATGCAATTTCTGCACGGACGTCCCCATCCCATCCCCTCAGGTCATGACCAACATCAAATCTATCGAAAAGGCCTTTGTGATAGCCTAAGAACGAGGTTTAGCGGTTTTGGTTGTTGAAAAGGGACGTCCGTGGTGAAATTGCTTGGTGATACAGGGGGGAAATTATTGTCTTAGTTAAAAAGTTAAGCACGCTCTGCACGAAGGCCCCGTTTTGACTTTTTATCCCATACTTCCGGGTTGACGGGGTATTTTGGCCTTTTTCCTTGCAGGGTGGCTAAGACTTCCTCAACAGCCGCCATTCCGCATCGGTAAAGGCTCTCCTCGGTCGTGCCGGCATAGTGGGGAGTGGCCAGAACATTGGGGTGATTCAGGAGAGGATCGGCAGGGTCAGGGGGCTCCAGCTCCCAGACATCCAGGGCGGCCCCGGCGATCTGACCGGATAAGAGGGCTTCATAGAGGGCTTTCTCATCGACGATTCCTCCACGGGCCGTGTTAATCACGTAGGCACCCTTCTTCATCAAAGCCAGCTCCTTCTTTCCTACCATGCCCTTCGTTTCTGCGGTTAATGGGCAATGGATGGTGAGGAAATCGATGGGGGGTAGCATATCTTCCAGAGTCTTCTCTTTTTCCACCCCAAAGGAGTTCATAATTTCGGCAGAGACATAGGGGTCATATCCTTTCACTTTTATGTCAAAAGCCGCAATACATTTTC
>JACRCA010000353.1 GCA_016234425.1 Deltaproteobacteria bacterium
AAAACCTACAACGCGAGATGTTCAAGATCTTTGAAATGCTTGGTTTGGCCGCTTGAAGGCATTTGCTTCTTACCAACATGTTGGTTTTAGTTTGGCGCTAAGCGCCTAATCTCATCTCTGCGTTCTCTGCGATCTCCGCGGTGAAAAAATATCAAATAATCAGCCACGGCTGGGGAAGGAAGATCTTCTCGTAGAGCTTCAAAGCGTAGCGGTCGGTCATGCCGGCGATGAAATCAGCGATCCCTCGCTCCAGGGGCTCATGGGCAAAGGCCTCTCCCGCTTCCTTCCGGAATTCTTCTTTCTTCTGCAAGAAAAAGGCATATAGTTCCCGGATAATCTTCGCCGATTTGATGAAATCATCATGGACTTGCGGCAGGTCATAAACTCGCTCGTACAGGAAGTCCCGGAGTTTCACCGTGGCTTCCAAGGCCCTTTCGCTCAACTCAATTTTCAAAGGCTCAGCCTTCTGGGCCTGCTCCAGGATGTCGCGCACCATGGCATCGATTCGCTTTCCGTGAGAATCTCCCAGGCGGTTCAGGCAATCCCGGGGAATATCTCCCGGCGAGATAAGCCCGGCCCGAATGGCATCGTCAATATCATGATTGATGTAGGCAATGATGTCAGCGATGCGTACAAGCCTTCCTTCGTAAGTACAAGGCATATCATTAGGGTCTTCGGGGATCACGTCTCCCTTCCCTTTAGAATGCTTGAGGATCCCATCCCGGACCTCGAAGGTAAGGTTGAGGCCCCTCCCCTCTCTTTCCATAATATCCACCACCCTCAAGCTTTGAGCCGCGTGATGGAAGCCGCCCAGGCAGATCTCGTTCAAGATTTCCTCACCAGCATGACCGAAAGGGGTGTGTCCGAGGTCGTGTCCCAGGGCGATGGCTTCGGTAAGGTCTTCGTTCAGGCAAAGGGCTTTGGCCATGGTCCGGGCAATCTGGGAGACCTCCAGAGTATGGGTAAGACGGGTACGGTAATGGTCTCCGGTAGGCGCCAAGAAAACCTGGGTTTTATGCTTGAGGCGGCGGAAGGATTTGGAATGAATGATCCGGTCACGGTCGTGTTGGAAGGCGGGCCGGATGCTGCATTCTTCTTCCGCAGTGGCTCTTCCCCGGCTGTTGGCGCTGAGCTGGGCATAGGGAGATAGAAATCTTTTTTCCCTATCCTCCAGCATTGTTCGAAAGGACATACCCATCCTGCAAGAGCGACCCCCTGATCTCCCCTTCGCCAGTAACGCCAAGGGAAGAGGATAGGGGGAAAGGTTGGGATTTACAAACCCCTGGCCTTAAGTTAAGATCATCGTATGAAGGTGACCCTTTACCGATACCTGGCGAAAGAACTTTTCCCCCTTTTCCTTCTCGGCCTGGTCGGTTTTACCTTCATCCTGCTCACGGGAAGAATTTTACAGCTTACTGAGCTGTTCGTCAACAAGGGGATTGCCCTGGCGTATATTCTTCAACTTCTCTATTACCTCCTGCCCTCCTTCCTCGTTTTGACCATTCCCATGGCCACCCTGTTATCCGCAATGCTGACTTTCAACCGCCTGTCCAGTGATAACGAGATCACCGCTCTCAAGGCTTCTGGGGTGAGCTTGTACCAGATGACTCCCCCCGTGCTGGTGCTTGCTCTGTTCGCCACCCTGGTCACCACCATTCTTTCGCTCTACTCCCTCCCTCGAGCCAACCAGGCTTCCCGTTCCCTCCTCTACCAAATAGCCAGTACCAGGGCTCATGCCGGTGTTAAGGAGCGAGTATTCAACGATGATTTTGAGGGCCTGGTCCTTTACGTAGAGCGAGTGCAACCCAGGAATTTCCAATGGGAAAATGTCTTTATCTCCGACTCCCGGAATGCCGCCGAGACCCATACGATCATCGCCCGCCAGGGATTTGTTCTGTCAGATCCCCAGCTGCTCATCGTCACCTTGAAGCTGAAGCAGGGAGCCATTCATAAATTGGGCGACCAGCCTGACGCCTACCAGAAGATCGACTTCGACACTTATGATCTACGCTTGGATTTGAAGACCGCATTTAAGGGGAAACAAAATGGGGAAAAGCATCCTGCCGATATGACCTGGAGCGAGCTCGGCAGAGCCATTCAAGTGCTGCGGTCGAAGAACATCGATCCCAAACCGCAGAGAATCAAGATGCATGAAAAATTTTCGATCCCCTTTGCCTGCCTGGTGCTGGGCATCATCGGAGTTCCCCTGGGGCTTCAATCCCGTACTTCCCGCGCGGGCAGATCCATGGGTTTCGTCTGGTCCATTGGCGTTCTTCTGGTTTACTACCTTCTAACCAGTGCGGGCACCTCGCTGGCAGAGCGGGGGATCATCCTGCTGGAAGCGGGGATGTGGGCAGCGAACGCGATTTTCTTGAGCTTGGGAATCTACCTGCTGATCAAAGCCGCCAATGAATCTCCCGTTCTCTTGCTGGTCTGGCTGAACAAAGCCATCGAGAGACTCCGCCAGGGAATGGACAGCCTGCGCCGATCCAGAGAATGGAGACCCCCAAGATGAATATCCTCACCCGCTACCTGGCCAGAGAATTTAGCCAAAATTTTCTCTTGAGCTTGGCGGGATTCAGCACCCTCTATCTGATTGTGGAGTTCTTCGAACGGATTAACGCCTTCCTTTACAATAAAGCCACCCTGCCGATGATGGCGGCATATTTCTTGAACAAGATCCCCTCCATTCTTTTCCAGGTTGCTCCGGCGTCTGTCTTATTAGCTGCGATTGTTACCCTCGGCTTGATGTCCAGACATAACGAGATCCTGGCGATGAAAGCCGGGGGCATCAGCCTCTGGCGCACTTCCTTCCCCATCCTGGGGGTGGTGGTAATCATCTACTTTATTCTCCTCGGAATCAATGAGCTGATTCTTCCCGCCACCAACCAGAACGTTCGCACCATTTATGATCTGATCATCTACAGAAAAATGCCCGTGGCCGCTTTCAAACAGAGTCAGATCTGGATTCACAGCCACCAGGCCATCTATAACATCCAACTTTACCGCCCGGAACGGGATATACTGGAAGGAATCACTCTTTATCGCTTTGACCCAAATTTCCAGCTTAGGGAACGGGTGGATGCCCGCAGCGCCCGCTGGAAAGAGGGGCACTGGATTTTCTCGGAAGCATCTGTAACTCAATTTGCCCGCGATGGTTTCCCGGTTCGCAAAAAATACTCCGAGATCATCCTTTCCCTTCCGGAGACTCCCGGCGACTTTCGGCTGGCGGAAAAAGACCCGCACGAGATGAACTACCGGGAGTTAAGGAATTACGTGGGCAAGATTGAGCGGGATGGATACGATGCCAGCAAGTATCGCTGCGCCATGCACGCCCGCATTTCCTTTCCCTTCATCAGCCTGATCATGGCTTTTTTGGGCATTCCCATAGCCCTAAGGAAGGAGCGGGGAGGGGGAATTGCTCGGGCTGTCGGATTCAGTATTCCGATCAGTTTTCTTTGTTGGTGGATCTTTTCTTTCAGCCTGGAGTTAGGCAAAGCGCAGGCCCTGCCTTCCTTTCTGGCTGCCTGGCTGAGCAACTTCATCTTCGCCCTGGTAGGGGTCTACCTCTTCCTTTCCATCCGCCACTAAATAGCAAAGAGCACAGAGCGTAGAGCATAGAGTTAAAAGCCCTAATTTTTAGGCTTTGTTCGCTATGCTCTATGCCCCATGCTCCATGCTATTTAGGTTCCCATTTCCCAGGAACTGAGGTATTTCTTCTGGGCCTCCGTTAAGGCATCGATCTTGATCCCCATCGATTCTAACTTCAAGCGGGCAATCTCCTGGTCAATGTCTTGCGGTACGGCATAGACTTTCTTCTCCAGCGTTCCTTTTTTTTCCACCAGAAATTTCGTCGCCAGAGCCTGGTTAGCAAAGCTCATATCCATGACGCTGGAAGGATGCCCCTCAGCCGCAGCCAGGTTGATCAGCCTTCCTTCTCCCAAGAGGTAGAGCTTCTTGCCGTTCTTCAGGATGAACTCTTCCACAAACTCCCTCAAGTGGCGTTTCCCCGAGGAAAGATGCTCCAGCGCCTCCAGGTCGATCTCCACGTTGAAGTGCCCGGAGTTGGCCACGATGGCCCCATCCTTCATCTTCTGCAAATGTTCCTCCCGGATGACCTGCATATTCCCCGTGAGGGTACAGAAAATATCCCCCAGCGCAGCGGCTGCGGACATGGGCATGACCTGGAATCCATCCATCGCGGCTTCCAAGGCCCTCAAAGGGTCCACCTCGGTAATAATCACATTTGCTCCCATGCCTTGAGCACGCATGGCCACGCCCCTGCCGCACCACCCGTAGCCGCATACTACGAAGACGCTGCCTGCCAGCAACCGGTTGGTCGCTCGGATGATGCCATCGATGGTGCTTTGGCCGGTGCCGTAGCGGTTGTCAAAAAAATGTTTGGTTTTGGCGTCGTTCACGGCGATGATCGGGTATTGCAGAACTCCGTTTTCGGCCATGGAACGCAGGCGAATGACCCCCGTGGTCGTCTCTTCCGTGCCCCCGATCACTTCCGGCAGAAGCTCCCGGCGTTCCTTATGCAGGGTGGAGACCAGGTCGGCTCCGTCATCCATAGTCATCGTGGGCTTCAGCTTTAAGACCGAATGGATATGCTGATAATAGGTCTGGCTGTCCTCCCCCTTGATGGCATAGACAGGGACCTTCAGGTCTTTAACCAAGAATGCGGCCACATCATCCTGGGTGCTGAGAGGGTTGGAAGCGCACAACCAGACCTGGGCCCCGCCCCTTTTTAGAGTTTGCACCAACACGGCCGTTTCGGTGGTCACATGCAGGCAAGCGGCCAAGCGGATTCCCTTTAAAGGTTTCTCTTTCTCAAATTTTTCTCGGATGACTTGCAACACGGGCATGGATTTCTCCGCCCATTCCACCCGCAGCCTGCCCTTTTCTGCCAAACCAATGTCCTTGATGTCGTATTCCACGATTTCCCCTTATTTTTAATTGGACGCAGATTCACCCTGTTAGATGTTGACTATCTAACAGGGTAAACGCAGATTTTTAGGATAGAAATCCAAAAAGCAGGCGTTAGAAATCTGCATCCCATTTTTTTACAGCCCAGCCGCCCTCCTTAGTGCCTCGGCCAGGTCTGTTCTCTCCCAGGTGAAATCTGGGTCGTTTCTTCCGAAATGGCCGTAGCAGGCGGTCTTCTTGTAGATGGGGCGGAGGAGATTCAAATAGCGGATCATAGGGGCAGGCTTCAGGTCAAAATGCTCCCGGATGAGCTTGGCAATATCATCCGGCGGGATTTTCCAGGTACCACCCGTATCAATCATCACAGAAACTGGGTCGGCCACACCGATGGCGTAAGCGATCTGGACCTCCACTTTTTCGGCTAAACCGGCAGCGATGATATTTTTGGCAACGTACCGAGCCATGTACGAACCGCTCCGGTCCACCTTGGAGGGATCTTTCCCGGAAAAACATCCACCGCCGTGGCTTCCGACCCCGCCGTAAGTATCCACGATGATCTTGCGCCCGGTCAACCCGCAATCTCCCCGTGGCCCACCGACCACGAAACGACCGGTGGTATTAATGTAGTATTTTGTATTCCTATCCAGATACTCGGCGGGAATGACCTTCTTAATGACCTCTTCAATCAGCCCTTCCTTCAGGGTGGAGTATTTCACTTCCGGCGTATGCTGAGCAGCCAGAACAATCGCGTCCACTCGCATGGCTCTACCATTAATATATTGGATGGTCACCTGCGACTTCCCGTCAGGGCGGAGGAAATTCAAAATATTCTTCTTGCGCACCTCGGCCAATCTCCGGGTCAGCCGGTGGGCAAAGAGGATGGGCATGGGCATCATCTCTGGAGTTTCATTGCAAGCATACCCGAACATCAGTCCCTGATCCCCGGCGCCCTGCTCACGATCTGCCCGTTCATCTATCCCCAGAGCGATGTCGGGGGACTGCCGGTCGATCGAGGTGATGACCGCGCAGGTCTCCCAGTCGAACCCCATGGCCGAGTCATTGTAACCGATCTCCTTGATGGTCTCCCGCACAATATCGGGCATGTGGACGTAACAGGAAGTGGTGATTTCTCCAGCAATCATGGCCAGACCCGTGGTTACCAGTGTCTCGCAAGCTACCCTCCCCTTGGGGTCCTGCTCAATGATGGCATCCAGAATGGCGTCCGAGATTTGGTCGGCTATTTTGTCCGGGTGGCCCTCGGTGACCGACTCGGAGGTGAAAAGAAAATCAGACATTCCCATGGCTATTTCTTCCTCCTCTTAATTAGGCATGGATTACCGATCTGGAGTTAAAGTTCTCGCTGAACTCTTCCGGAAATTTCTTCCGCAGGCTGGCGCGGACCAATTCTTCAATTTCCCCCGGGGTGGAAAGATGAAGAGAGGCTTCCACCAAATTTTTGCATTCTTGGAAGGTGTAAGCCCGCAGGATCTTTTTCACCCGGAAGATGGAGAGGACATTCATGGAGAGCTCATCCAACTCCAGCCCCACAAGAATGGGGACATAGAGGGCCTCTCCGGCCATCTCTCCGCACATGGCCACCCGGATCCCCGCATCGTGAGATGCTTTCACCACATCTCTGACCAATCTCAGGATGGCCGGGTGCAGGGGTTCATAGAGATGGGTCACCGACTCATTCACCCGGTCAATGGCCAAAGCGTACTGGATCAGGTCGTTGGTTCCGATGCTAAAAAAATCGACTTCTTGGGCCAGAATATCCGCAATGGTCACAGCTGAAGGAACCTCGATCATGATCCCGATTTCCATCTGGGGGTCGAAAGGAACCCCTTCGGCCGACAGGCTCAAACGGACTTCATGCAAAATCTTTTTCACTTCCCGGATCTCGGTGGCCCCCGAGATCATCGGAAACAGGATTTTTACCTTCCCGTAGGCGCTGGCCCGCATGATGGCCCGGAGTTGGACTTTGAAGATATCCACTTCCCTCAGGCTGAAGCGAATCGCCCGCAGACCCATGGCCGGGTTCATCTCTTCAGCCAGATCCAGATGGGACATGAATTTATCTCCCCCGATGTCTAAGGTGCGGATGATGGCTGGGTGAGGGTAAATTCCCTCGACTACTTTTTTATAGGCGGTGAAATGTTCTTCCTCCGGCGGAAGGTCTTTGCGGTTCAAGTATAAATATTCTGTGCGATACAGGCCAATCCCTTCCGCCCCATGCTGTAAGACTGCGGGAACCTCGTCCACGAGTTCAATGTTGGCCAGCACCTTCACCCGGTAGCCATCCAGAGTTTCTGCCGGAAGGTCGCGGTACTGGAAGAGTTCCCGTTCCATTTTCTGGCGAACTCGGTGCCGTTCCTGATACTCCTGCATGATCTCCAAGCTGGGGTTTACCACCACGACACCCGTAATCCCGTCCACAATGAGAGTGTCGCCGGTGTTGACGGAGTGAGTCGCTGTCTCCGAGCCGACTACAGCCGGAATCTCCAAGGAGCGGGCCATGATGGCCGTGTGGGACGTCCTTCCGCCCATATCCGTAACGAAAGCGGTGACCTTGTCTTTGGCCATCTGGGCCGTGTCTCCGGGGGAGAGGTCATGGGCTACGATTATGACCTCTTCTTTGATCTTCGAAATGCTCTCTGGATCCTTTCCCATCAGGGTCCTAAGAATTCGGTCTCCGACATAGTCCACGTCCGTCTTCCGACTCTTCAAGTATTCGTCATCGATGCTGTCAAAAACCTTGCGCACCCGTTCCAGGTTAATCTTTAGCGCCCATTCCGAGTTGATCCGGCTATGCTTGATGGTCTCCACGGTTTTTTCGATCAGGTTCTTGTCCTCCAAGAGCAAGAGGTGGGTATCGAGGATGTAGGCCAGGCTGGCCGCATCCTCCTGGAGAAGTTTCTCCTTGGCCTTGCGCAGTTGCTTCTTGGACTCTTCGACCGCATCCCGGAAGCGGTCCACCTCTTGAGGAACCTGGGACTCCGGCAGCACCTTGGCCGGGGCTTCAATTTTTCCCCGGTCCAATAGGTACGCTTTTCCGATGACAATCCCGGGGGTCACCCCGATTCCTTTGATAAACTTGGTCTTCATCGTTTCTCGTTTCAATCTACTCTTCTCCGAACTGATTTTCAATCAACGTCCCCAGAGCCTCCAAGGCTTCCAGAGCATCTTCTCCCTGGGCGTTCACCGTGATGTGTGTGCCCTGGGCCGCGGCTAACATCATTAAATCCATGATGCTTCGGCCATCCGCCACCTGCCCATCTTTTTCTACCTTGATCTCCGAGTGGAACCTGCCGGCTGTGTGCACAAAAGAAGCCGAAGGCCGGGCGTGAAGGCCGAATTTATTCTTGATCAGATACGTTCTGGATATCAAAGTCTTCCAGCATAGAAATGATTTGAGCGGGGTCACCCTCCGCTCGTCTCTAACCCCTTGAACCTAAAGGCTTAGCTTTGCGTTTAGTTTACTTTCCCGAAAACCCTTTGTCAAGTTTTTTCCCAGTCATTTGATGATCCTGTTGCCCAACGCCATGGGAAATGGTATAAAAAACCTATGGGGGAAAAGGTTCTCTGCCAGAACAAAAAAGCACGCCATGACTTCCTGATCCAGGAGACTTATGAGGCCGGCATCGTCCTCCAGGGAACGGAAGTCAAATCCCTGCGCCTGGGCAAAGGCAATTTGAAGGACGGCTATGTGCGCATCGAAGACGAAGAGGCCTTCTTGCACAATACCCACATCAGCCCTTACCCTTATGGACATCAATTCAACCATGACCCGGAGCGGGTGCGCAAGTTGCTGTTGCACAAAAGAGAGATCCGCCGTCTCTTGGGAAAAACCCAGCAACGGGGTTATACTCTTGTTCCCTTGAAGATTTATTTGAAGAATGGTATAATAAAAATAGAAATTGGCTTGGGAAAAGGGAAAACCCTTTACGATAAGCGCGAGGACTTGAAAAAGCGTTCCGCCGACCGAGAAATTGAAAAAGTCATGAAAGGCGTCAAGGGTTGAACACCAAATCCCGCTAAGCTCTTTGACATCTGCCTGACTCTAATTCTTATGTTCACCGTGCTGATTAGGACACAGATTTTCGCGGAAAGGCCATATTCTTTTTAATATCCTGAGAATCTGCGTCCAAAAAATAAGGTTTTGGGGGCGCCACGGTCTCGACGGGGATCGTTGAGGTAGGGGCTGCGCGCCGAGGTTCCGACTGGGCTCGTAAAAAAAGTCGGGTTAAAGATAAGCGGAAACTACAATTACGCTTACGCCACTGCTTAATTGCCAGTGGCCGTTCCTCCGGTTTTCTCCTGTAAAGCCGGAAGGAGCGTCGACAAAACAGGATAGCTTTCTGCTGAAGCTTATAGGCAGAAGGCGAAATCTCCTAAGCTGGTTCCTTTAGAATCCTGCCGCTGGGAGTCATGAGGAACGAGATCCAATTCACCGGCTACGCACGTAGATGCTCCTTGCTGAAGGTTCTCGGACGGGGGTTCGATTCCCCCCGCCTCCACCATGCTGAAATTTTTTACAAGAAGCCCAACCAATCTTTGGTTGGGCTTTTCATTTCTGCCAGCGGTTAATAGGAAACGAGACCCCCTGCCCTTCCAATATTCAAAATCCTTGAAATTTCGTACCTCAAGATTATATATTTAGGGGGCGATCATCCCTCGAGGAATTGAATTTCAAGGAGGAAGGTTTATGGGAGCCGGCGAGAAGGACCAACGCCCCTGGGGAAGCTATACCGTTCTCGAAGAACGGGATACATACAAGGTCAAACGGATCGAAGTCCTGCCGGGCAGAAGGCTCAGCTACCAGAAGCACGAAAAAAGGGCCGAGCACTGGGTGATTGTAGGCGGTCAGGCGAGGGTGACCCTGGAGGATCAAGACATTGACCTCTCTGTAGGACAGGCGATCGACATTCCGCGAGGAGCCGCCCACCGGGTTGCCAACACCGGCACGGAACTTTTGACCATCATTGAAATCCAGAGGGGCGAGTATTTCGGAGAGGATGACATTGCCCGCTTGGAGGATGATTACGGGAGGACTGAGATAAGATCTTCGAAAAAATCTTAAAACCCCCGATTAGCAAAAATGACGGAATCCAAACCCATATTATTTCATTCAGGAGGACCTCCCTTCCCCATGGACTCAAAAATATTTCCCACCCAATCGGGGATACTTTTAAAGGTGTCCAGGGAAAAAAGTGTCGAGTGGTTACAAAAGGAGAGAAAAAAGCAACTCCCAGACCGCCATTGGTCAAAGCATCGAGGAAACCATGGGTAGATATGAGCAAAAAGAAAAAAAGCCCCAATCCCCACCACGGCTGGGAGAATCTGCGGCATTCTCGGAATCCCGAAAACATTACCCCCAGACTTAAGAGAAAGGCAAAGAATAAGGAATGGAAATACCCCCGATGCCCAAACACATCCCCATAGGGCATACCCATGTAAAAACCAA
>JACRCA010000356.1 GCA_016234425.1 Deltaproteobacteria bacterium
CCCGGAATGATTTTGCCAATCTGGGGAAACTAAAGGGACTGGAACCCTACGTGTCCGGCTGGCTGGAAAAGGCCTCCGCCCTCCCTCTGAGTAATACGAAGCAAGACCTTTTCCACCGCTTGGGGTCTATTCTCAAAGGCTTCGATGGACTGGACCTTTCCACCAAACAAAATCGGCTTCTGGAATTCCAGAAAATAATCCAGGAACTTAAGGAGCAAGATCCCCTTCCTGCATTTCCCCCACCGGTTAAGCCTCTGCCAACCATAACCATGGAAGAGTTCTTCCAGTTTCGTAAAGATCTGCAAGCCCCCATCCAGTTTATCAAAGGCGTCGGGCCGCGCCTCTCCGAAATCCTGAAGAAGAAAAACATCCAGACCGTGGAGGATGCCCTCTACTTCCTCCCTCGGGCTTACGAGGACCGGCGGCAGATTAAAACCATCTCCCAGCTCAAAGTCGGAAGCATAGAAACAGTAGTCGGCGCGGTATTGAGTGCAGATATGTCCTTCCACCGCCGGCGCCGCACCTTCGAAGTACTGGTGGGTGATGAAACCGGCACCCTGGGGGCTAAGTGGTTCAACTTTAATCCCCGTTTCATGAAAGGAAGGTTTCGCAAAGGCATGCGCCTGATTCTCTCTGGAGAGGTACGGCTTTTCCAATTCCAGAAAGAGATTCATCATCCCGAGCTGGAGATCCTCGATGAGCAGCCAGACACCCAGGATGGCTCTGCCAGCCATCCGTCCATGGAAGATTCTCTGCATTTCGGGCGCATCGTGCCCATCTATTCGGAGACTGAAGGCCTTTATCAGCGGCAGCGCGTTCTCCGCCGCATTATGAAAAACGTCGTGGACCTCTTTGCGAATAAGGCTTTCAGCGGTATCCCTCAGGAGATCTGCCAGCGCCATGGACTCATCCCCCTGCCCGAAGCCTTCCGCCGGGTCCATTTCCCCGACCCAGAAGAAAACATCACCCTGCTTAACGAAGGAAAGTCTCCTGCCCACCGGCGATTGATCTTTGACGAGTTTTTATTCCTGGAGTTGGGGCTGGCCCTGCGGCGGAGCGGGACGCTGATGGAAAAAGGAATTGCCTTTCCCATCTCCCACCGCTTCACCAATGAGCTGCGTGACCTTCTCCCGTTTTCTCTCACCCCAGCACAGAAGCATGTCCTCTCAGAACTCGAATCAGACATGCGCCAGCCTCATCCCATGAATCGCCTCCTGCAAGGGGATGTGGGCAGCGGCAAGACCATTGTAGCTCTAATGGCCGGACTCATGGCCATCGAAGGCGGTTATCAAGTAGCCATCATGGCCCCCACGGAGATCCTGGCCGAGCAGCATTTCCTGGTCATCCGCCCTCTGGTGGAGGCACTTTCTTTACGGGCAGCTCTCCTCACCAGCAGTTTGAAAAAATCCCAAAAGGAGACCCTCTACAAAGAAATTGAAGCTGGGAAAATTCCCATGGTCATCGGTACCCATGCTCTCATTCAGGAGGGGGTGATATTTCGTAATTTGGGCCTGGCCATCATCGACGAGCAACACAAATTTGGCGTCATCCAGAGAGCCACCCTGAAAAAAAAGGGATATAACCCTGATGTCTTAGTGATGACTGCCACCCCTATTCCTCGCACTCTGGCCATGACCATTTATGGAGACCTGGAAGTTTCTGTTATCGACGAGCTTCCACCAGGGCGGGGATCAATCACCACCCGTGTTTTCAACGAAAAAGAAAGATTCCGCGTCTACCGCATCCTGAGAGAAGAAATCTCCAAAGGAAAACAGGCCTATGTGGTATACCCACTCGTGGAAGAGTCCGAGCGCCTCGACCTCAAGGATGCCACCCAGATGGCTAAACATCTGCAGAAGGATATTTTCCCGGAATTTAAAGTGGGATTGATCCATGGCCGGATGAAGGGCGAGGAGAAAGAAGCGATCATGGCCGACTTTAAAGCTAGGCGAATCCACATCCTCGTATCCACCATCGTCATCGAGGTAGGTATCGACGTACCCAATGCTTCGATCATGGTCGTCGAACATGCCGAGCGGTTTGGCCTCTCTCAGCTGCACCAGCTTCGGGGGCGAGTTGGCCGAGGCCCGGACCCCTCCCAGTGCCTGCTCATCGCCCAGTACCGCAGGACAGAAGAAGCCGAGAGGCGCCTGCGGGTAATGGAAGAGACCACGGATGGATTCAAAATATCCGAGGAGGATCTGGCTATCCGTGGCCCGGGAGAAATACTCGGAACTCAGCAATCCGGGCTTCCAGATTTTCGCGTGGCCAATTTCCTCAGGGACTTCCCTCTTCTGGTCGAAGCCCGCAAAGAGGCCTTTTCGGTAGTCTCCCGCGATCCCCTACTCTCTCTCCCTGACCACTTTTTCATAAAAGAGACGCTCAAGGAGCGGTGGAAAGGAAGGCTGGAGCTGGCTACGATTGGCTGAGAAAAGTTCGGAGTAATGAGTTCGAGATCTTGAAGAAAGTGCCTAAAATTCGAAATGCACTAAAATGCCTAAAATTATAACTTCTTAAGTGCGTATAGCATATCTCTCTTGGCATCCTCCTTCGGGACTGAGGCTGCCGAGACTCATTGAACATGCCGATTGAACGCTCAGGGTTCAGCCGCGCATGCCAAGGCGTCGGCCGGAACGCTTTATTAGCTGAGCCCGGCCCTTGGCCCGCCGAAGGATGCGAACATCCGCGAGGTCCTGGGCTCTCCCAGCCGCTTCCTTGGCCCTGATCAAATCGTCGAGCCCAAGGTAATAAGCCTTAACGGACCCAAACCGAGCCTCGACTCGGTTCCCCCAGGCCGCCCCGAAGCTTGGGCATCCCGGCACCTGTGAAGCCAGGTCGATTCGCACGGGTGCAACCCCGAGTTGAATGATCCAGCGCGGATCCGTCAGATCTCCGACCGTGTAGCCCAAATCGGCTCCCCCGAAGAAGTCTCGCAGCGCCGCCAGAACTCTCCGGGCGTTCACCGGGCTGGGATCCAGCAGAATATCAAGGTCTTTGGTGGCGCGAGGACGGGCGTGAAAGGCCACCGCGTGGGCGCCGATCACCAGGTACCGTACCCCACGTTCGTTTAATGCGGCGATGAACTCTTCGTAGTCTTGGGATGGCATTGCGTCCTCGCGTCTTCAAGCAAGCTTCGAGCGCCTCAGCAACTGCTTCCACACGTTCCTCTGGGCTGAGCCGCTCATACCAAAACCGAAAGTCCTCCTCCTCCGCTTCCTTCCACCCCACCTTGGAAACGGTCCAGACCCTGCCCCTATTGTCAATAACCTGTCGGCGCTCAGGCATTTTCCCTCCAAGGATACAAGGTGCAGAACCTCTCAGCTAACCACAAAAGTCAGCGGCTGGCCCGATTCGGCACCAATCCGCTGGATGGGCAGGTCAATCATCATTTTCATAACCTCACCGCGCTTCATGAGCGCTATCTCCTAATGTGGCTTCAGCCCATTCCAAAGCTTCCTCTTCCCTAACCGTATCTTTGGCCATCTCTGCATAGGCTGATTCAAAGTCAGATTTAATGACATGAGGGCGCACCAATTCCTCAACGAATCGACTGATTTTTCTTGGACCGATAATTTTGTGCAAACCCGCGTAAACTTTTTCATCGATAGTAATGGTGAGCCTTTTCTGCATCCTTAGCCTCCCCTTGTTTATACGTATGTCTCTGGCCACTGTCAATTGGAAAAGAATTTACAATCTGCGGGGTGAAGCCTAACTATATTCGGGATAATTATTAATTTTCCCAATCTTTTGCCCTTTCGACGGCCATCTTCCATTTGCGGTAGAGAGATTCCCTCTGTCTGGAACTCATCCGGGGAATAAACTTCTTTTTCACCTCATAATTGGCAGCAAGCTCTCTCTGATCCTTCCAAAACCCGACGGCCAAACCAGCCAGATAGGCTGCTCCCAAAGCGGTCGTCTCGGTAGTTTTCTGGATCACCACAGGAACTCCCAGAATGTCGGCCTGAAACTGCATCAGGAATCCGTTGGCTGCTGCACCCCCATCGACCCGGAGTTCTTTCAACTTGATCCCCGAATCTCTTTCCATGCATTCCAGGACATCACGGGTCTGGTAGGCGATAGACTCCAGGGCGGCGCGGGTGATATGCGCCCGGGTTGTTCCCCGTGTGATCCCCAGGATCGCTCCCCGCGCATACATATCCCAATGAGGGGCGCCCAGGCCGACGAAGGCTGGAACGAAGTAAACGCCTTCATTGCCCTGGAGACTGCTGGCCAAATGTTCACTCTCGGCGGCCTGCTGGATGACCCGAAGCCCATCCCGGAGCCATTGGACTGCTGCCCCAGCGATAAAGACGCTGCCTTCCAAAGCATAATGGACTTTGCCTCCAATCCCCCAGGCAATGGTAGTTAGGAGATTACTCTTAGACCTCACTGGCTTTTCGCCCGTGTTCATCAAGAGAAAACAGCCTGTGCCGTAGGTGTTCTTCGACTGTCCTTTGCGGAAGCAGGTCTGGCCGAAGAGGGCTCCCTGCTGATCCCCCACGATCCCCGACACAGGAATCTCCGCGCCGAAGAAGGTTGCAGGAGAAGTGTATCCGTAGACCCGGCTGGAGGCCTCGACAGCGGGCAAGATTTGCTCCGGAATATGGAAATATTGCAGAATTTCTCGATCCCACGTTAGATCATGAATGTTATAAAGGAGAGTTCGGGAGGCGTTGGAATAATCAGTAATATGGAGCTTCTTGCCGGTCAATTGGTAGAGCAACCAACTATCCACGGTCCCGAAGGCCAACTCCCCGGGCTCTGCTGGCTTGCGCATCGATTTGTGATGTTCCAGAATCCACTGAATCTTGGTCGCGGAAAAGTAGGCGTCCAGCACCAACCCGGTTTTTCGGCGAATCTTTTCAGCGAATTTTGTCTGCTTTATTTCCGAACATACTGGGGCAGTTCTGCGGCATTGCCAGACAATAGCGTTATGAACAGGGCGGCCATTTTCCCTGTCCCATAGTATAGTCGTCTCCCTCTGGTTGGTGATGCCGATGGCCGCAATTTTTTGGGGCGAAAGATTTATGGAATCGAGAGCCTTCCGGGCAGCTTCCATTTGTGACTCCCATATCTCCATCGGGTCGTGCTCTACCCAGCCAGGCTTGGGGTAGATTTGCCTGAATTCTTTGGCCGCTATACTGATGATTTTTCCCTGGTGGTCAAAAATCACTGCCCGGGAACTCGTAGTTCCTTGGTCGAGAGCCAAAATGAACTTTTCACTCATCCTGCTTACCTCTTCCTACCCCGCCCTTTGCAACCCAAAATCCGCAATAAGCTCAGAGTGCCTAAAATCCGAATTCCCCTTCGCTCACAGCCATTTCTTCCTGCGAAAACTAACCAGCATGAAAATGCCGATGGAAGCCATGACCAGTAAAACAAGCGGATAGCCCCAGCGCCACTCGAGTTCTGGGATATATTTGAAGTTCATCCCATAGACTCCCGCAATAAAGGTGAGGGGCATGAAGATCGTGGCAATGATCGTCAGAACTTTCATCACCGCGTTCAAACGATTGCTGACACTGGAAAGGTAAATATCCAGCATCCCGGAAAGCATGTCCCGGAAAATCTCGATGGTGTCCATCACCTGGATGGTGTGATCATAGACATCCCGCAGATATATGCGGGTGTTTTCCTGGATGAGTGACGATTCTCCTCTTTCCAGGCTACTGATGACCTCCCGTAAGGGCCAGACCCACTTGCGCAAAAGGATCATCTCCTTCTTTAACTTTTGGATTTCCCGCAAGGTCTGGGCGGTGGGGTGGGTTACCAGCTTTTCTTCCAGAACCTCGACCTTCTCTCCCAATTTTTCCAGGATGTTGAAATAGTGATCTACGATGATGTCCAATAGAGTATAGGCCAGATAATCGGCTCCCATCTTTCTGACGCGACTCTTCTCATTTTTGATCCCCTCCCGGATAGGGGAAAAGATCTCCCCTTCTTTCTCCTGAAAAGAGAGGAGGAAATTCGTGCCCAAGACCAGACTGATTTGTTCTGCCGCAATTTCCTCGATTTGCTCGTTGTAGGATAGGATCTTCAAAACGATGTAAATAGCCTCCCCATAATCCTCTTTTTTGGGTCGCTGATCGGTGTTCAGGATGTCTTCCATGACCAGGGGATGCACACCGAAACAGTGGCCGATTTTTTCAAGTACCTCAACCTGATGGATTCCAACTACATTAATCCAGGTCACGGCTGGTGCCTTCTTGAATTGGAAGCATTCGCCCACCGTATGAATTTTTTCTTCCTTAAAACTGCG